>NZ_AJRE01000028.1:0-118766 GCF_000296955.1 Streptococcus sp. GMD4S | reverse complement strand
TTGGAGAAGGAGTTTCAGAAATTTCCATCCTTCTCGATTCTTGATGACTGTTATCCTTGGGATCTGAGTGAGATTTATGATGCTCCAGTGCTCTTGTTTTATAAAGGGAATCTAGATTTATTGAAATTTCCAAAGGTTGCTGTTGTAGGGAGTCGTTCATGTTCGAGTCAGGGAGCAAAGTCGGTTCAGAAAGTCATTCAAGGTTTGGATAACGAGTTAATCGTGGTCAGTGGTTTAGCCAAAGGGATTGATACGGCTGCCCATATGGCTGCACTCCAGAATGGAGGAAGAACGATTGCCGTCATTGGAACAGGCTTGGATGTTTTCTATCCCCGTGCCAATAAACGTTTGCAAGAACACATTGGCAATCACCATTTGGTACTTAGCGAATACGGACCAGGTGAAGAACCCTTGAAATTTCACTTTCCAGCTCGTAATCGCATCATTGCTGGCCTTTGCCGTGGTGTGATCGTCGCAGAGGCAAGAATGCGTTCTGGGAGTCTCATTACCTGTGAACGTGCCATGGAGGAAGGACGCGATGTTTTTGCCATTCCAGGGAACATTCTTGATGGCCATTCAGATGGTTGCCACCACTTGATCCAAGAGGGGGCAAAGTTAGTCACAAGTGGTCAAGATGTGCTGGCAGAGTTTGAATTTTAAGGAGAAATTTGTTCACTCAGATAAACTTTTCTTCTATATATAGAAGTTAAGTCTTGACAGCTATAGAAAAATGGTTTACACTTTATAAAGTTTATTACTTTGAAAAGGTGTGATAGTGTGGCTACGGCAACAAAGAAGAAAAAATCAACAGTTAAAAAAAATCTAGTCATCGTGGAGTCGCCTGCCAAGGCGAAAACGATTGAGAAATATCTAGGCAGAAATTACAAGGTTTTAGCCAGTGTCGGGCATATCCGTGATTTGAAAAAATCCAGTATGTCAGTCGACATTGAAAATAACTATGAACCGCAGTATATCAATATCCGAGGCAAAGGCCCTCTCATTAATGACTTGAAAAAGGAAGCTAAAAAGGCCAATAAAGTCTTTCTGGCGAGTGACCCGGACCGTGAAGGAGAAGCAATTTCCTGGCATTTGGCTCATATCCTTGATTTGGATGAGAATGATGCCAACCGTGTAGTTTTTAATGAAATCACTAAAGACGCAGTAAAAAATGCCTTTAAAGAACCTCGCAAGATTGATATGGACTTGGTCGACGCCCAACAAGCTCGTCGTGTCTTGGACCGCTTGGTAGGGTATTCAATTTCGCCAATTTTGTGGAAAAAGGTCAAGAAGGGCTTATCAGCAGGACGCGTGCAGTCTGTTGCCCTTAAGCTCATCATTGATCGTGAAAATGAAATCAATGCCTTCCAACCAGAAGAATACTGGACAATTGATGGAGTCTTTAAGAAGGGAACCAAGCAATTTCAAGCTTCTTTCTATGGTATGAATGGCAAAAAGATGAAATTGACCACCAATGAAGAGGTCAAAGAAGTCTTGTCCCATTTGACTAGTAAAGATTTCACAGTAGACCAGGTAGATAAGAAAGAACGCAAACGCAATGCGCCCCTACCGTATACGACTTCAACCATGCAAATGGATGCGGCTAACAAAATTAATTTCCGTACTCGAAAGACCATGATGGTGGCTCAGCAGCTCTATGAAGGGATCAATATCGGATCAGGTGTGCAAGGTTTGATTACCTATATGCGTACAGACTCGACTCGTATCAGTCCTGTGGCTCAGAATGAAGCGGCAAGCTACATTAACGACCGTTTTGGTAGCAAGTATTCCAAGCATGGTAGCAAGGTCAAGAATGCCTCAGGTGCTCAAGATGCCCACGAAGCCATTCGTCCATCTAGCGTCTTTAACACACCAGAAAGCATCGCTAAGTACTTGGACAAAGACCAGCTCAAACTTTATACCCTTATCTGGAACCGTTTTGTGGCTAGCCAGATGACGGGAGCTATCTTTGATACCATGGCTGTTAAGCTATCTCAAAATGGGGTTCAGTTTGCGGCAAATGGAAGCCAAGTTAAGTTTGATGGGTATCTTGCTATCTACAACGACTCTGACAAGAACAAAATGTTGCCAGATATGGCAGTTGGGGATGTGGTCAAGCAGGTCAATAGCAAGCCAGAGCAACATTTCACCCAACCGCCAGCTCGCTATTCAGAAGCGACTCTTATCAAGACCTTGGAAGAAAATGGAGTTGGACGTCCGTCAACCTATGCTCCGACCATTGAAACCATCCAAAAACGTTACTACGTTCGTCTGGCAGCTAAACGTTTTGAACCGACAGAACTGGGAGAAATTGTCAATAAACTCATCGTTGAATACTTCCCAGATATTGTCAATGTGACCTTCACAGCTGAGATGGAAGGAAAACTGGATGATGTCGAAGTTGGTAAAGAGCAGTGGCAACGTGTCATTGACACCTTTTACAAACCATTCTCTAAAGAAGTAGCCAAGGCTGAATCTGAAATGGAAAAAATCCAGATCAAGGATGAGCCTGCTGGATTTGACTGTGAAGTTTGTGGCAGTCCGATGGTGATTAAGCTCGGTCGTTTTGGTAAATTCTATGCTTGTAGTAATTTCCCAGACTGTCGTCACACACAAGCCATTGTCAAAGAGATTGGAGTCGAGTGTCCGAGCTGTCATCAAGGACAAATCATCGAACGCAAAACCAAGCGCAATCGTATCTTCTATGGTTGCAATCGTTACCCAGAATGTGAGTTTACTTCCTGGGATAAACCAATTGGCCGTGACTGTCCAAAATGCGGACACTTCCTTGTGGAGAAAAAAGTCCGTGGTGGTGGCAAGCAGGTTGTATGTAGTAATGGCGACTACGAAGAAGAGAAAATTAAATAAAATGAAGAGTCCTGAAAATGAATTTCAGGCTCTTTTTTGTTGATGCTTGACAAATTTCCCCCTTGTATGCGAAACTAGAGGAAGAGTAATTTATCTAGGAGAAATCATGCGTATTATTTATCTCTGTATTGGCTTTATTTCACTGGCTTTAGCTGTTATTGGAGTTGTCCTACCACTTTTGCCAACAACACCCTTTCTTTTGTTAGCTATCGCTTGCTTTTCAAAATCTTCTAAGCGTTTTGAAGACTGGCTTTATCATACAAAGCTTTATCAGACCTATGTGGCTGATTTTCGGGAAACCAAGTCTATAGCGCGTGAACGCAAGAAAAAAATCATCGTATCTATCTATATCTTGATGGGAATCTCTATCTATTTCGCTCCTCTCTTACCTGTTAAAATTGGTCTGGGAGCCTTGACTATCTTTATCACCTACTATCTCTTTAAAGTCATTCCTGACAAAGAATAGATAAAAATAGTAGTTATTTGCCTTGATAAAAATGAAAGCATATTTAAAATAATATGATATAATAAATTCAAAGAAAACATCAAGGAGAATCAAATGATTTACGAATTTTGTGCTGAAAATGTGACCTTGCTAGAAAAAGCGATGCAGTCTGGAGCTCGTCGAATCGAACTTTGTGACAATCTAGCAGTGGGTGGAACAACACCTAGCTATGGAGTGACCAAGGCAGCGGTTGAACTGGCAGCTAACTACGACACGACCATTATGACCATGATTCGTCCCCGTGGTGGCGACTTTGTCTATACTGATCTTGAAATAGCGATCATGCTAGAAGACATTCGTTTGACTGCTCAGGCTGGAAGTCAAGGTGTTGTATTTGGTGCTTTAACTGCTGATAAGAAGTTGGATAAGGCTAATCTTGAAAAGCTGATTGCCGCATCTAAAGGAATGGAAATTGTCTATCACATGGCCTTTGATGAATTGAGTGATGAAGACCAGTTGGAAGCCATTGACTGGCTCAGCCAAGCCGGAGTCACTCGTATCTTAACTCGTGCTGGTGTGTCTGGAGACTCGCTAGAGAAACGTTTCGCTCATTATCACAGAATTTTGAAACATGCAGCTGGTAAAATTGAAATTCTACCAGGTGGGGGGATTGACTTGGACAACCGTCAAACCTTTATCGACCAGCTGGGTGTGACACAATTGCATGGAACTAAGGTTGTCTTTTAAAAAATAGAAAGGAACTGCTAGCTTTGGGTAGCAGTTTTCACTTATGTTTGAAATTTTTAAATCCTATCAGTTTAATCAAGAAAAAGCCAGTGCCTACGGTTTTATAGAAAACGAGGGAGTCTGGACCTACAGTTTACAGATCTTGGATGGAGCCTTTGTCATGAAAGTATCCACCTCTACGGATAAAGTGAGCTTTCAAGTTTTTGATCAGGAGACTGGTGACCTTTATCCTCAAGTCCATATGGAAAGCATGAGAGGGACTTTTGTAGGAACTGTTCGTCAAGCTTGTCTGGAGATTCTCTATCAAATTCGGAAGGCTTGTTTTGATGTGCAGGATTTTATCTGCCCTCAGACTAAGCGTATCATGGATCAGATTCAGGAAAAGTATGGTAATCAGTTGGAGTATTTGTGGGAAAAGTCACCTGATACAGCTGTATTGCGCCATGGAGGCAATCAAAAGTGGTATGCTGTTTTAATGAGAATCCCATGGGATAAGCTGGAAAAGGGCAGAGAAGGGCTAGTCGAAGCAATCAACCTCAAACACGACCAAGTAGCTGACCTGCTTTCACAAAAGGGTATTTATCCAGCTTTTCATATGAATAAACGCTACTGGCTTAGTCTGGCGCTTGATGATAGTTTGCAAGATGAAGAAGTGATAGAACTCATCGAAAGAAGTTGGAACTTGACTGTGAAAAAATAAGGAAAGTTACTTGAGTTTTCAAATACTTTCAATTAGCAAAATATTCTTTACTGAAGAAATTTTCAGAAAATATTGGATTTTTTCTTGACAAGTGTTTTTAGCTATGCTAAAATACTAAACAAGATATCAAACGAAGGAGAAAGTCAAACATGAAAACAGCTAAGTTTAATCAATTTGCTTTGTTGTTGAGGTACTCGGGCTAGTGCAAAAGCATTAGTCCTGTTTGGCTTACCAAGCGGGAGTAAATCAACATCTCGCTTGGGCTTCTAAGCGAGATGTTTTTTTAAAACCACATTTGGAAAAGGGGAAATCTTATGCGTAAAGTTGAATTTTTTGATACAAGCCTTCGTGATGGGGAACAAACACCTGGTGTTAACTTCTCAATAAAGGAAAAAGTTTCCATTGCAAGACAGCTGGAGAAATGGGGAATTTCTGTAATTGAAGCTGGTTTTCCGGCTGCTAGTCCAGATTCATTTATAGCCGTTCAAAAAATTGCTAGAGCCATGAAAAAAACTGCAGTGACAGGATTAGCTCGTTCTGTAAAATCTGATATTGATGCTTGTTATGAGGCGCTTAAGGATGCCAAGTATCCTCAAATTCATGTCTTTATCGCTACCAGTCCGATTCACCGCAAGTATAAGCTCAATAAGAGCAAGGAAGAGATTTTAGAAGCTATCAAGGAACATGTTTCTTATGCTCGTTCTAAGTTTGAAATCGTCGAATTCTCTCCTGAAGATGCGACTAGAACAGAGTTGGATTTCCTATTACAAGTCGTTCAAACAGCGGTCGATGCAGGAGCATCTTATATCAATATCCCTGACACAGTTGGCTTTACGACTCCAGAAGAGTTTGCACGTATCTTTGATCACTTGACTGAAAATATTAAATCAGATCATAAAGTTGTCTTTGGTGTCCACTGTCACGATGATCTCGGTATGGCAACTGCAAATACTTTGACAGCAATTAAACATGGTGCTGGACGTGTCCAGGGAACTATTAATGGTATCGGTGAACGCGCAGGTAATGTTGCTCTTGAAGAAGTAGCTGTTGCTTTGAAGATTCGTGAGGATTTCTTCCAAGCAACTAGTGATATTGTTTTGGATGAAACAATGAATACGTCTGAAATGGTTTCTCGCTTCTCTGGTATTCCAGTTCCTAAAAACAAGGCTGTGGTTGGTGGTAATGCCTTCTCTCACGAGTCTGGTATTCACCAAGATGGAGTCCTTAAAAATCCTCTCACTTATGAAATCATCACACCTGAATTGGTCGGTGTCAAGAGCAATAGTCTTCCACTTGGTAAATTGTCAGGTCGCCATGCCTTTGTTGAAAAACTAAGAGAACTGGCCCTAGATTTTACAGAAGAGGATATCAAACCACTCTTCGCTAAGTTCAAGGCACTGGCAGATAAGAAACAAGAAATCACAGATGCAGATATTCGAGCTCTGGTAGCTGGAACCATGGTTGAAAATCCAGAAGGATTCCATTTTGATGATTTACAACTTCAAACTCATGCAGACAATGACATTGAAGCGCTTGTTAGTCTGGCTAATATGGATGGTGAAAAAGTCGAATTTAATGCGACAGGACAAGGTTCCGTTGAAGCAATCTTTAACGCTATCGATAAGTTCTTTAACCAATCTGTTCGCTTGGTGTCCTATACCATTGATGCTGTGACAGATGGAATTGATGCTCAAGCTCGTGTCTTGGTTACTGTTGAAAACAGAGATACAGAAACCATCTTTAACGCAGCAGGCCTCGATTTCGATGTATTGAAGGCTTCGGCTATTGCTTATATCAATGCTAATACCTTTGTTCAAAAAGAGAATGCAGGTGAGATGGGGCATAGCGTTTCCTACCGAGACATGCCTAGTGTGTAAAGGAGATGGCTATGACAAAGAAAATAGTAGCTCTAGCAGGGGATGGAATCGGTCCAGAAATTATGGAAGCTGGTTTAGCGGTTCTGGAAGCTCTAGCTTCAAAAACGGGCTCTGACTATGAGATAGATAGATGCCCCTTTGGAGGTGCAGGTATTGATGCTGCGGGGCATCCCTTACCTGATGAAACCCTCAAGGCATGTAGAGAAGCAGATGCTATTCTCCTTGCGGCTATCGGTAGTCCCCAGTATGATGGGGCGGCAATTCGGCCTGAACAAGGCTTGCTAGCTCTTCGTAAGGAACTCAATCTCTATGCCAATATTCGGCCTGTAAAAATCTTTGATAGTCTCAAGCATTTATCACCACTTAAACCAGAACGAATTGCTGGTGTAGACTTTGTCGTGGTGCGTGAGTTGACAGGTGGGATTTACTTTGGGGATCATATCCTTGAAGAGCGAAAAGCGCGTGATATCAACGACTACAGCTACGAAGAAGTAGAGCGGATTATTCGCAAGGCATTTGAAATTGCAAGAAATCGGAGAAAACTCGTTACTAGTATCGATAAGCAAAATGTTCTAGCAACATCAAAACTCTGGCGCAGAGTAGCTGAGGAAGTCGCGCAGGATTTCCCAGATGTGACCTTGGAAGACCAGTTGGTGGACTCAGCTGCCATGCTTATGATTACCAATCCTGGCAAGTTTGATGTCATCGTGACGGAAAATCTTTTTGGAGATATTCTATCTGATGAATCAAGCGTTCTATCAGGCACTCTTGGTGTTATGCCATCAGCCAGTCATTCTGAAAAGGGGCCAAGTCTTTATGAGCCTATTCACGGTTCGGCACCCGATATTGCAGGTCAAGGAATCGCTAATCCTATTTCCATGATATTATCTGTTGCCATGATGTTGAGAGATAGTTTTGGACTTTATGAGGATGCAGAGCGTATCGAATATGCTGTTGAAGCTAGTTTAGCGGCTGGTATTTTAACAAGAGATATAGGAGGACAGGCTTCAACCAAGGAAATGACAGAAGCCATCATTGAAAGATTATGAAGATAAATGAAGGAATCACGCTTGCTCTCTTGATTTGGAATTTGCTGATTTTCTTGATTTATGGCATTGACAAATCCAAGGCAAGAAGAGGTGCTTGGCGCGTACCAGAGAAAATCTTACTCATTTTAGCCCTTACTTGTGGTGGTTTTGGTGCCTGGTTGGCAGGAATCACCTTTCACCACAAGACTAGAAAATGGTATTTTAAAACAGTTTGGTTTCTCGGGATGGTGACCACACTAGTAGCCTTATATTTTATTTGGAGGTAATGGATGGCAGGAAAATCGATTTTTGATAAATTATGGGACCGTCATGTCATCACAGGAGAAGAAGGGCAGCCCCAACTCATGTATGTGGACCAGCACTATATTCATGAAGTGACTAGTCCCCAAGCTTTTCAAGGATTACGAGATGCAGGCCGCAGATTGAGACGACCAGACTTGACATTTGGAACCTTTGACCACAATGTACCAACGGTCAACATCTATGATATTCGAGATGTCATTTCCAAGGCTCAAATTGATAAGCTTGCTGAAAATGTTGAGGAGTTTGGGATTGAACATGCTGCCCACGGTTCTGAAAAGCAGGGAATCGTTCACATGGTAGGTCCAGAGACAGGACGGACACAACCAGGAAAATTCATCGTCTGTGGAGACAGCCACACAGCTACCCACGGAGCTTTCGGAGCTATCGCCTTTGGGATTGGGACCAGTGAGGTCGAGCATGTCTTTGCTACCCAGACACTCTGGCAAGTTAAACCCAAGAAAATGCTGGTAGAATTCACTGGTGTTCCTCAAAAAGGAGTTTATTCTAAGGATTACATTCTCGCCTTAATTGCCAAGTACGGCGTTGCCTGTGGTGTTGGCTATGTGGTTGAATATCGTGGAGAAGCCATTGATGCACTGAGCATGGAAGAGAGAATGACCATCTGCAATATGTCCATCGAGTTTGGCTCCAAGATGGGAATCATGAATCCAGACCAGACTACCTATGACTATCTCAAGGGACGGGAATGTGTTCCCGAAGCTTTCGAGGAGGCTGTTGCTGACTGGAAGACGCTTGTCAGCGATGACGATGCTGTTTATGATAAGGTTATCCGGATGGATGTCTCAGACTTGGCTCCTATGGTGACCTGGGGAACCAATCCTGCTATGGGCGTTGACTTTGACAGTAGCTTCCCAGAAATTAAGGATATGAACGATGAACGTGCTTATCATTACATGGACTTGGAGCCTGGTCAAAAGCCAGCGGATATTGAACTAGGTTATATCTTTATCGGGTCTTGTACCAATGCTCGACTCAGTGACTTACAGCTGGCTGCGCGATTTGTCAAAGGGAAGAAAATTGCTCCCAATCTAACAGCAATTGTAGTGCCAGGATCGCGTCCTGTCAAACGAGCTGCGGAGAAGTTGGGCTTGGATAAAGTATTCTTAGACGCTGGCTTTGAGTGGAGAGACCCAGGTTGCTCTATGTGCTTAGGGATGAATCCGGACAAGGTTCCTGATGGGGTTCACTGTGCCTCAACCAGCAACCGTAACTTTGAAGACAGACAGGGATTTGGCGCTAAGACCCATCTTTGCAGTCCAGCTATGGCAGCTGCGGCGGCTATCGCAGGGCGCTTCGTAGATGTTCGGCAAATGCCAGAGGCCCAGTAAGGAGAGGATATGGAGAAATTTACAGTTTATACGGGAACGACCGTTCCTCTCATGAATGATAACATTGACACTGACCAAATCCTCCCCAAGCAGTTTCTCAAGTTAATTGATAAGAAAGGCTTTGGTAAGTACCTCATGTATGCTTGGCGTTATTTGGACGATAAGTATACTGAGGATCCAGACTTTGTCTTTAACCGACCTGAATATCGTAAAGCCAGTATCCTCATCTCAGGGGATAACTTTGGGGCAGGTTCTTCAAGGGAACACGCAGCTTGGGCTCTAGCCGACTATGGTTTTAAGGTCGTGATTGCAGGATCTTTCGGGGACATTCATTACAATAATGAACTCAATAATGGTATGTTGCCTATTGTTCAGCCTAGGGAGGTTAGAGAAAAGCTAGCCCAACTCAAACCGACCGACCAGGTAACTGTAGACTTGGAACAACAAAAAATCATCTCACCAGTTGGAGAATTCACTTTCGAAATTGATAGCGAATGGAAACACAAGCTCTTAAATGGTTTGGATGATATCGGTATTACTTTGCAGTATGAAGATTTGATTGCTGCCTATGAAAAACAACGACCAGCCTACTGGCAGGAATAGAAAAATAGAAAAGGAAATATAGAACTATGACAAAACACATTCAATGGAACGGTACACTTTCACAAGAAGGCTATGACATTTTAAAAGGTGAGGGCGGATGTATCGTTTGCCCTACAAAAGTTGGTTACATTATCATGACGAGCGATAAGGCAGGTCTTGAACGCAAATTTGAAGCTAAAGAGCGTAACCGTAACAAACCAGGTGTTGTACTTTGTGGTAGCATGGACGAGCTACGTGCTTTAGCACAACTCAACCCAGAAATTGAAGCCTTCTACCAAAAACATTGGGACGAAGACATTCTCCTAGGTTGTATCCTTCCTTGGAAACCAGAAGCTTTTGAAAAACTCAAAGCATACGGTGATGGCCGTGAAGAACTCATGACTGACGTTCGTGGTACTAGCTGTTTTGTCATCAAGTTTGGTAAATCTGGTGAACAACTGGCTGCTAAACTTTGGGAAGAAGGTAAAATGGTCTATGCCTCATCAGCCAACCCATCTGGTAAAGGAAACCGTGGTAAGGTGGAAGGTATCGGTCAACGTATCGAAGGAGCAGTGGACCTTGTCATCGAAGCAGACGACTATGTGGCATCCATCCAACCGGACAAAACGATTGAAACTCGCTACGAGCAAGGTGTGATGGTATCAATGGTCGATAAGGACGGCAAACTCATCCCAGAACAAGGAGGAGACCGTTCAATCTCACCAGCGCCAGTTGTTATCCGCAAAGGGCTTGACATTGATAAAATCATGATGCATTTGTCAGATACCTTTAACTCATGGGACTACCGTCAGGGTGAGTATTATTAATATTGAAAAGAAGTCTAGTGTTAAGAAACATTGAAGCTCCTAACACTGGGCTTTTTCTTTGGAAATTCTTTTCTTTTTTAAATAGATATGATATTCTAGGAGTGGACTGTGGTTAGAAGATAATTTAGCAAAAGTCAAATGAATTATCATTAAATATTGTGTTTTGAAATGGAAAAATTTTATGGAGAATATAGTGAACTTTTGGTTAATTGCGATTCCTACGCATAAAGGTATATGGGATGATTTTATAAAAAATAATAAACTTTCTATTGATTTTTCAAATTATAATATTTCAGATTTATTTAAATATAACAATTATCGGGAGCTTCCTGCTGGGGATAAACAAAAGAAGTTTATATGGCAATTTGCACATAAAATTAAAGTTGGCGATATTGTGATAGCTAAGAAAGGAATATCAAAATTTTATGGAATCGGAAAAGTAATTAAATCCTACTATTATGAATCATCAAAAGAAAAGTTCAACCATTCTATTGGTGTAGAATGGTTGAAAATTGGTGAATGGAACATGGGTAATAACACAAACAGACATACAGTGTATTGGGATAGAAATTCAGAACGTATCAATTTATATAAATCCATTCTAAATGGTACATACAGAAAAAATATAGAGAAAGTTGTTATGAATAAAAATATTAACGATTATTTAGATAAATTAAAAAAATCCAAAAACCTCATCCTCCGCGGTGCTCCTGGCACAGGAAAAACTTATCTTGCTAAAGAAATTGCTAAAGAATTAACGGATGGCAACGAAGACCAAATCGGCTTTGTACAGTTTCATCCATCTTATGATTATACGGATTTTGTTGAGGGGTTAAGACCGGTATCAAATGGGGATGGAGCTATTGAGTTTAAGCTAGAGGATGGTATTTTTAAGAAGTTCTGTCAGAGAGCGAAAGAAGCTCAGAAAACTGGAGGACAAGATAATTTTGATGAAGCTTGGGATCTTTATCTTGAGTATGTTAATAGTAGAGATGAAAAAGAATATTTGACAGAATTTTCCTATCTCACAGTAAATAGTCGAAATAATTTTAATATCAATTATGAAACTAAAGCCAAAGGAACTGTCTTAACAAAATCTTATGTTTATGAACTCTATAAAGACAAAAATTATCTGAAAAAGCTCTATTATCGTAACCAAGGAAAAAAAGTCCTTGAAACTTTAAAGAAAAGATTTGGTTTGAAAGACTATATCTCTCCAACAGAGATCAAGACAGACAAGAATTTTATCTTCATCATCGATGAAATCAACCGTGGTGAGATTTCTAAGATTTTTGGTGAACTCTTTTTCTCTATTGACCCTGGCTATCGTGGTGAAAAGGGATGTGTTTCTACTCAGTATGCTAATTTACATGAGACTGATGAGAAATTTTATATCCCTGAAAATGTCTACATTATTGGAACCATGAATGATATTGACCGTTCAGTGGACACCTTTGATTTTGCTATGCGCCGTCGTTTCCGTTTTGTTGAAGTTACTGCTGAAAGCCAAGTTGCTATGTTGGATAAAGAACTAGATATCCATGCAGAAGAAGCAAAACTTCGTCTAAGAAACTTGAATGCTGCTATCGAAAACGTTCAGGAATTAAACAGTCATTATCATATCGGTCCAAGTTATTTCCTTAAATTGAAGGATGTAGACTTTGACTATGAATTCCTCTGGTCTGATTATATTAAACCCCTCCTAGAAGACTACTTGCGGGGTTCTTATGAAGAGTCTGAAACTCTGGCAATATTGAAAAAAGCATTTGATCTGACAAATAAAGAGCAAACAGTTCAGCAAGATACTGGTGATGATAATGCGGATAACTGATAATCAGCATAGAATTGCTAAAGAAGATTTTGTCGCAGAATATCCCAAACTAAGTCAAGCTCTTCTTGATAGAACACTGGATAACCTTTCTATAGAGGACAGTATCTTTATATTCCCAAATGATTTGACTCATTCTCCTGATTTGGATAAGGACCAAAAGATTTTTGAAACTGTCGATCAGGAAATTAAGACTGGAAATGTGATTGGTTTTCTGGGGTGTGGTCAGGAAAAATTGACGATTTCCTCTCGTTTTTCTGATGAAAGTAACGACCATTTTTTGCATTATCTATTGCAGAAAGTTCTAAATATCAATCTGACTAGTTTGGATGTAGCTTTGTCGCGTGAAGATAAGCTCTATCAACTTTTGATGTATCTCTTCCCCAAGTATCTACAAGCTGCAATTCGAAAAGGTCTGTATAAGGAATACCAGCGATTTTCTCATAACGACAGTCATGTAAAAGGAGTGATAGATGTTGGAAATCACCTTAAAAGAAATGTTCCTTTCATGGGAAATGTTGTCTACACAACAAGAGAGTTCACCTATGATAATCCCCTCATGCAGTTGATTCGGCATACGATTGAGTACATAAAGAATCAGAAAAGTTTCGGAGTTCTGCTCGATAGTAATCGTGAAAATGTATCTGAAATCGTGCGTGTAACTCCAGCTTATAAACTAGCTGATCGTGCCAAGATTATCAGAATAAATAAAATCAAACCCATCCGACACGCCTATTTCAGAGAGTACAGAAAATTACAGGAACTCTGCTTGATGATTCTGAGTAGAGAAAAGCATGGTCTTGGATCTCAAGCCCAAAAGGTACATGGTATTCTTTTTGATGTTTCCTGGCTTTGGGAAGAGTATGTTTATACCTTGTTGCCAAAAGATTTCATCCATCCACGAAATAAGGATAAGACAGACGGTATTTCAGTATTTTCTAATCGTGAAAGAAAAGTATTTCCAGATTTTTATCATAAAGAGTTAAAAATAGTTTTAGATGCTAAATATAAAGAACTGGAGTTCACTGAAAAAGGAATCAACCGTGAGGACTTATTCCAGCTGATTTCCTATTCTTATATTTTAAAAGCTGAGAAAGGTGGTCTTGTTTTTCCGAGCAAGGACAAGGTTGTTGATAATGAGATAGGAAAGCTAGCAGGTTATGGAGCTTTGTTGAAGAAATTTTCTATCCAAATTCCTCAGAATGCTTCATCTTATAGGGGATTTTCTGAAATGATGGAAAGCTCTGAAGAAATTTTTAAAAAGAATATTGATAAGGAAGTGGGGAGAAACTAGTCTCTCCACTTTTTATATTTAAACCATAAAAACCGAACATTATTGTTTTATAATTGAAATTATTTGACAAAAACTGTACTTTGATTTATAATAAATCAAGGAAACGTCGCAAAAAGGCGTAGGGATGCGCAAGCATAGGTAGGTCATCACAAAAGAAACGAGACATCGATATGTTAAATGAATTTCCGATTTTTGATTACGAAGATATTCAGTTGATCCCTAATAAATGTGTCATTAAAAGCCGTGCAGAAGCGGATACGAGTGTCACACTTGGAAATCACACTTTCAAACTACCTGTTGTACCAGCCAATATGCAGACGATTTTGGATGAGAATGTTGCAGAGCAATTGGCTAAAGGCGGCTACTTCTACATTATGCACCGTTTTGATGAAGCTGGGCGCATTCCTTTTATCAAGCGCATGCACGATCAAGGGCTCATTGCTTCCATTTCTGTCGGTGTCAAGGATTACGAGTACGACTTTGTTAGCCAACTCAAGGCTGATGCTCCTGAGTATATCACGATTGATATTGCTCATGGTCATGCAGATAGCGTGATTTCTATGATTCAGCACATCAAGAAAGAATTGCCGGCTACTTTTGTCATTGCTGGGAATGTGGGAACACCAGAAGCTGTGCGTGAATTGGAAAATGCTGGTGCGGATGCTACCAAGGTTGGAATCGGTCCTGGTAAGGTTTGTATTACCAAGGTCAAGACTGGTTTTGGTACAGGTGGTTGGCAGTTGGCTGCCCTGCGTTGGTGTGCAAAGGCTGCGCGTAAACCGATCATCGCTGATGGTGGGATTCGTACTCATGGTGATATTGCCAAGTCTATCCGTTTCGGTGCTAGCATGGTCATGATTGGTTCCCTATTTGCAGGACATATCGAAAGCCCAGGAAAGACGATTGAAGTCGACGGCGAACAGTTTAAAGAATACTATGGTTCCGCTTCACAATATCAAAAGGGTGCTTATAAAAATGTGGAAGGAAAACGCATCTTACTTCCTGCCAAAGGTCATCTACAAGATACCCTTACTGAGATGGAGCAGGACTTGCAAAGTGCCATTTCCTACGCAGGTGGACGAAAAGTTGCCGACCTCAAACACGTTGATTATGTTATCGTGAAAAACTCTATCTGGAACGGTGATGCATCCCACTAAGAGACACTTAGTCCACCCATAAAAAAACTTGTTATTAGAGCAAATTTCTGTTATAATAAGACAAGTTTCCACCCTTAGTGTAATGGATATCACGTAAGATTCCGGTTCTTGAGATGGGGGTTCGATTCCCTCAGGGTGGATGTAATTAGCCTATGAAAGCCTTTAAATAAGGCTTTTTTTCTTTATATTGTCTCTAAAATTGAAAATCGCCTTCTAAAAAATGCTCAATTCCCCTCTAGTCCCGTTTTAAAGTGACTCAGGGGGCTTTTTTTGATATAATAAGAAGGACCGTTATCAGTTAGAAAGAGGTTGGTATGAAAGAATTACAAACTGTCCTGAAAGACCGTTTTGCAATCGAATTTGCAGATAAAAAGCTACTAGAAACTGCCTTTACTCATACGAGTTATGCCAATGAGCACCGCCTCTTAAAAATTTCACACAATGAGCGCTTGGAATTTTTAGGAGACGCTGTTCTGCAATTATTGATTTCAGAATATCTGTATAAAAAATATCCTAAGAAACCAGAGGGCGATTTGTCCAAGCTCCGTGCCATGATTGTCCGTGAGGAAAGTTTGGCAGGTTTTGCGCGTGATTGCCAGTTTGATCAGTTTATCAAACTAGGAAAAGGGGAAGAAAAGTCTGGTGGGCGCAATCGTGACACCATTCTTGGTGATGCCTTTGAAGCCTTTCTGGGTGCTTTGCTTTTAGACAAGGATGTGGCTAGGGTAAAAGAATTTATCTATCAGGTCATGATTCCCAAGGTTGAAGCAGGTGACTTTGAAATGATTAAGGATTACAAGACACATCTGCAAGAGTTGCTCCAGGTCAATGGAGATGTAGATATTCGCTACCAGGTTATCTCTGAGACGGGGCCTGCTCATGATAAGGTTTTTGATGTAGAAGTTCTGGTTGAGGGCAAGAGTATTGGAAAAGGCCAAGGGCGTTCTAAAAAATTAGCAGAGCAAGAGGCCGCCAAAAATGCAGTTGAGAAGGGGCTGGATTCATGTATTTAAAGGAAATTGAGATTCAGGGATTCAAGTCCTTTGCTGACAAGACTAAGGTAGTCTTTGACCAAGGTGTGACAGCTGTCGTTGGGCCCAATGGATCTGGAAAATCAAATATCACAGAAAGTCTGCGATGGGCCTTGGGAGAGTCCAGTGTCAAGAGCCTTCGTGGTGGCAAGATGCCCGATGTCATTTTTGCTGGGACAGAAAGTCGCAAACCACTCAATTATGCTTCTGTTGTCGTGACCTTGGATAATGAAGATGGCTTCATCAAGGATGCAGGGCAAGTCATTAAGGTAGAACGCCATATCTATCGTAGTGGTGATAGCGAGTATCGAATTGATGGCAAAAAAGTCCGTCTTCGTGATGTACATGACCTTTTCTTGGATACGGGATTGGGACGAGATTCCTTCTCTATTATTTCCCAAGGAAAGGTTGAGGAGATTTTCAACTCCAAGCCTGAAGAACGCCGTGCCATTTTTGAAGAAGCTGCTGGAGTTTTAAAGTACAAAACTCGAAGAAAAGAAACAGAGAGCAAACTGCAACAAACTCAGGA
The DNA here is from genome assembly GCF_000296955.1 of Streptococcus sp. GMD4S. Classification (NCBI taxonomy): domain Bacteria; kingdom Bacillati; phylum Bacillota; class Bacilli; order Lactobacillales; family Streptococcaceae; genus Streptococcus; species Streptococcus sp. GMD4S. The sequence goes on along the minus strand of NZ_AJRE01000028.1, from coordinate 102,183 downwards.
CAATCTAGACCGTTTAGAGGATATTATCTATGAGTTAGACAATCAAATCAAGCCCCTTGAAAAACAAGCCGAGAATGCTCGTAAGTTTCTCGACTTGAATGGTCAACGTAAGGCAATTTACTTGGATGTACTGGTTGCCCAAATCAAGGAAAACAAGGCTGAACTAGAGCTGACAGTAGAAGAACTAACTCAGGTTCAGGAACTTTTGACTAGCTATTACCAAAAGCGTCAAGAGTTAGAAGAGGAAAATCAAAGTCTTAAAAAGAAACGCCAAGATCTCCAAGCTCAAATGGCTAAAGACCAAGGAAGTTTGATGGACCTGACGAATCTGATCAGTGATTTAGAGCGAAAATTAGCCCTTTCAAAACTGGAGTCCGAGCAGGTTGCCCTCAATCAACAAGAAGCACAAGCCCGTGTGACTGCTTTGGAAGATAAGAGAAAGACTCTAAGTAAAGAGAAGGCTGAAAAAGAAGCAAATCTGGCACAGTTAGAGGAAGAACTAGCTGAAAATAACAAGGAACTCAATCGTTTAGAGGCAGAAATGCTAGCTTTTTCAGATGATCCTGACCAGATGATTGAGCTCTTGCGCGAACGCTTTGTCGCTCTTTTACAAGAAGAAGCGGATGTCTCAAACCAACTGACCCGCATCGAGAATGAACTAGAGAACAGCCGTCAACTCTCTCAAAAACAAGCAGATCAACTTGAGAAACTGAAAGAACAATTGGCTACAGCTAAAGAGAAAGCAAGTCAGCAAAAGACTGAGCTTGAAACTGCTAAGGAGCAGGTTCAGAAATTATTGGCAGACTACCAAGCTAGTTCCAAGGAACAAGAGGAGCAGAAAGTTTCTTACCAAGCCCAGCAGAGCCAACTCTTTGATCGTCTAGACAGTCTCAAAAACAAGCAGGCTAGAGCCCAGAGTTTAGAAAACATCCTAAGAAATCATAGTAATTTTTATGCGGGTGTTAAGAGTGTTCTTCAAGAAAAAGCCCGTCTTGGTGGGATCATTGGTGCAGTCAGTGAACATTTGACCTTTGATGTGCATTATCAAACTGCCCTAGAGATTGCGCTTGGAGCTAGCAGTCAGCATATCATCGTAGAAGATGAAAACGCGGCAACCAAGGCGATTGATTTCCTAAAACGTAACAGAGCTGGTCGTGCAACCTTTCTTCCATTGACGACGATCAAGGCTCGTACCATTTCTAGTCAGAATCAAGATGCTATCGCAGCAAGTCCAGGATTTCTGGGAATGGCAGATGAGTTGGTGTCGTTTGATAAGAGACTAGAAGCCATTTTCAAGAATTTGCTAGCTACCACGGCTATCTTTGATACTGTAGAACATGCGCGTGCAGCTGCTCGTCAAGTTCGTTATCAGGTTCGCATGGTGACACTGGATGGGACAGAGTTGCGTACAGGTGGTTCCTACGCGGGTGGTGCCAATCGTCAAAACAATAGTATTTTCATCAAGCCAGAGCTGGAACAATTACAAAAAGAAATTGCTGAAGAAGAAGCTGACTTGCGGTCAGAAGAAGCGAGTTTGAAGACCTTGCAAGATGAGATGGCGGTATTGGCAGAAAGATTAGAAGCTATCAAATCTCAAGGTGAGCAAGCTCGTATTCAGGAGCAAGGTTTGTATCTTGCTTATCAACAAACCAATCAGCAAGTGGAAGAGTTAGAAACTCTTTGGAAACTTCAAGAAGAGGAATTAAATCGCCTTACTGAAGGAGATTGGCAAGCGGATAAGGAAAAATGCCAAGAGCGCCTTGCTACTATCGCCAGTGAAAAGCAAAATCTGGAAGCTGAGATTGAAGAGATTAAGTCTAACAAAAACGCTATTCAAGAACGCTATCAAAACTTGCAGGAACAGATTTCTCAAGCACGCTTGCTTAAGTCAGAACTGCAAGGACAAAAGCGGTACGAAGCGACTGATATTGAACGCTTAGGCAAGGAACTGGATAATCTGGATATCGAGCAAGAGGAGATTCAGCGTCTCCTCCAAGAAAAGGTTGATAATCTTGAGAAGGTTGATACGGATTTGTTAAGTCAGCAGGTGGAAGAGGCCAAAACTCAGAAAACAAACCTCCAACAAGGTTTGATTCGCAAGCAGTTTGAGTTGGATGATATCGAAGGTCAGGTGGATGATATTGCTAGCCATTTGGATCAAGCTCGTCATCAAAATGAAGAGTGGATTCGCAAACAAACACGTGCTGAAGCCAAGAAAGAAAAGGTCAGCGAACGCTTGCGCTATCTACAAGCTCAATTAACAGACCAGTACCAGATCAGCTACACTGAGGCTCTAGAAAAAGCACGTGAGTTGGAAAATCTCAATCTGGCAGAGCAAGAAGTTAAAGATCTTGAGAAGGCTATTCGCTCGCTGGGTCCTGTCAACTTGGATGCTATTGAACAGTACGAAGAAGTCCACAATCGTTTGAATTTCCTAAATAGCCAACGAGATGATATTTTGTCTGCGAAAAACCTGCTCCTTGAGACCATCACAGAGATGAATGATGAGGTTAAGGAACGCTTTAAATCAACCTTTGAGGCGATTCGTGAGTCCTTTAAAGTGACCTTTAGACAGATGTTTGGTGGGGGTCAGGCAGACTTGATATTAACTGAGGGCGATCTTTTAACAGCTGGTGTGGAGATTTCTGTTCAACCTCCAGGTAAGAAAATCCAATCTCTCAACCTCATGAGTGGTGGTGAAAAAGCCCTATCAGCTCTGGCTCTTCTCTTCTCAATTATACGAGTTAAGACAATTCCTTTCGTCATCTTGGACGAGGTAGAGGCGGCGCTGGATGAAGCCAATGTTAAACGCTTTGGGGACTATCTCAACCGCTTTGACAAGGATAGTCAGTTTATCGTCGTAACCCACCGTAAGGGGACGATGGCGGCGGCGGACTCTATCTATGGAGTTACCATGCAAGAATCAGGTGTTTCTAAGATTGTTTCGGTTAAATTAAAAGATTTAGAAGAAACAATAGACTAGTTACCAAATGATAGCACCTCTTAGGAGGTGCTATTTTTTAAAACTAAAGCGCTAAATTTTCTCTTAAGGTCAGTTCAGGCGCAGAAAACGACATTTGGGATTTCCTCTTAGCGAAAAGACTTTCTCTATGATATAATAGTTTTATGATTACAACAGTACCTATTAAGAACGAAAAAGACATTGCAGTACCAGGTAATACAGTCCTTGTACTAGGTTATTTTGATGGCATCCACAAGGGGCATCAGAAACTTTTTGAAGTGGCCAGTAAGGCTTCTATGAAGGATTATCTGCCAGTTGTCGTGATGACCTTTACAGAGTCGCCAAAACTTGCCTTGCAACCTTACCAACCTGAGCTTATGCTCCATATCGTCAATCACGAGGAACGGGAGCACAAGATGAAATGGCATGGGGTAGAGGCTCTATTCTTACTTGACTTTAGTAGCAAATTTGCCAATTTAACCGGGCAGGAATTTTTTGATACCTATATCAGGGCTTTAAAACCAGCGATTATTGTAGCAGGATTTGACTATACCTTTGGCTCAGATAAGAAAACTGCGGATGAACTGAAGGACTATTTTGATGGAGAGATCATCATTGTTCCTCCAGTTGAGGATGAAAAGGGCAAGATTAGTTCTACACGGATTCGTCAGGCTATTCTTGATGGAGATGTAAAGGAAGTCAATCAACTGCTCGGCACACCTCTCCCATCTCGTGGGATGGTCGTTCATGGAAATGCCCGTGGGCGCACTATTGGTTATCCAACAGCCAATCTAGTCCTAAGAGACCGAACTTACATGCCAGCTGACGGTGTTTATGTAGTTGATATCGAAGTGCAACGTCAGAGATATCGTGGAATGGCAAGTGTTGGAAAAAATGTTACCTTTGATGGAGAAGAACCACGTTTTGAAGTTAATATTTTCGACTTTTCAGACGATATTTACGGTGAGACAGTCATGGTCTACTGGCTGGACCGTGTCCGCGATATGATCAAATTTGACTCCGTAGAGGAACTGGTTGACCAACTCCAGAAAGACGAAGAGATTGCTCGAAACTGGAAGGATGGAGATTCTGTCATTCAAGGGGCTCAGGTATAGAAAACGTCTGAATAAGCTTATAGAAGGTTTAGTTTATTTGATTGTAGTTTTGAAAGAGTGATATAATTCTTTTTAGTTCCCATAATTCCCTATTTTAGCATCTACTTATGCTCAGAATATAGACGAGGCTTTATTATGCAAACGCAAGAAGAAATGAATGTTCTGGTACCGGAAAAATTAGCAGAAATTGAGCGTGATTATGGTGTCAGAGTTTTATGGGCTATCGAGTCTGGTAGTCGTGCCTGGGGTTTTGAGTCTCCCGATAGTGACTTTGATGTACGATTTATCTACAAACACAAGCAAGATTTTTATCTCCGTTTAAATGAACAGCGTGATGTTATCGAGCTACCAATTGACGATACTTGGGATGTGAGTGGTTGGGATTTAGACAAGACTTTAAAACTCCTTTATAAGTCAAATCCTACACTGTTTGAATGGTTACAGTCACCAATTGTCTATCGACAAACGGATTTTATCGAGCGCATGCGTCATCTTGCCAACCAGTATTTTTCTGAGAAGAAAATGCTCTACCATTACTTGAACACTGCTAGAACTCAAATGAATAAGTATCTTTCAGGAGACAAGGTCAAACCTAAAAAGTATTTCTATGCGCTGCGTCCTATTTTGGCCTGTCGTTGGATTGAAAAATACCATTCTGTTCCTCCAATTTTATTTGACGATTTGGTCAAAGAATTGCTTCCTGATGAGATGAAAGAGCATGTGTTAAGATTGCTTGATATCAAGGTCAAGGGAGCTGAAGGTATGGAAATTGATCCGATAATGCCAATTCAAGATTATATTTTAGCTAACATCCAAGAGTTGGATGCATACGTTCAAAGTGTTAGAGAGGAAAAGAAAGAGTGGAAAGCTCTAAATCAATTTTTCCTTGAAGAATTAGGCCACGACTGAGGTTTTTTATGGGTAAATGGACATGTAAATGTGGGCAAGCAATGAATGACCACCGAGCGCCCGATCCAAATGCTTATTCAGTTTATTCGGATGAGTTGTTTGAAGAAATCATAAATAAAGCTGACGACCATAATAAAATTTCTTATGATGATATTTCTGAAGCGTCATTTTATATGTGGAAGTGCCCTGAGTGTGGCAGTTTCATGGTTTTTGGCGAAGACGGGGATGGAGATCACTTTACTTTTTATGAGCGCCAAGAAGTAGAAAAGGTAGAGCCTCTCTTTGATCCAGATCAAGAGTTAAATCTTGTTGTGGTTGAGTTTCAGGAGGGAGGGAATGGCTATACGTATATCTGTGATGACCCAAATATCCATATAGGACACGCTGTTATTGTCCCAGTCGGGAAGGAAAATACTGAAAAAACTGCTTTAGTTGTACAGAAGTATCATGCCCTACCAAAGGATATCACTTTTCCTGTTGAAAAGTTAAAACGTGTCATTCGTAGGTATTCACATTTCGACCCAATCACTTCGAAAAACGTTTGTAGAAATATAATAAAGCTGGGAAGAATGCTTGATGCTTGCTCTAAAAATGTTAAACCTGCTAATCAGCAATATTATAGTATCAAAACTCCCTTAGGCTATTTCTGGTTAGAATTAAATGGAGTTCCAATTCCAATGAAAATTACGCAGGTTCAAGTCAAAGATACAAAGTACCAAGTAGATGTTGCCCTTTATATTAAGCCTTCAGAGATTAACTGTAGAAGATTCTATGAGCTGGAATTATGTGCAGATTTTGATATTGATGCTTCTAGATGGATCGATGTTCTCTCTGATGAAAACGTTTGGGGAAATACTTGGGAACTAAATGGCTTTCAATTTGGTATTACAGCAGGGGAGTCTCCAGAATTTGAAGACGAAGTTGTAGCGAGAAAGTATAGTCGTGTCCCACTTTATTATGACTGGCACCCTGAATTTGAAGATTATTATGGCTTCAGTTTAGCTTGGAAAAAATACGAGTCTGATAGCGATTTGTCAATAGATTTCTATACAACGTAAGAAGCAGGAGGATATGTATGAATCAAGCATGGGATTTATTGTTTGAGGGTAAGATTAATGAGGCTAAAAAAATAGTTGAAGCTGATTTTTTATTGGAAACTTGCACAGATTTTAGTTTGTTAAATTTGATGGGGTATATTTATCTTGAAGAGCAAAAATACAACGAGTGCTTAAGTATCTATCAGCGTTACATTGACTTAGCACGAACTAAAAGCGACCCAGAAAATGAACATATAGGCTATCATCAGTTAGCCATGGTTTATCGTGAAATGAATGAATTTCAAACAGCCCTTTTCTATATCGAAAGAGAGCAAAAAGTCATTGAAGAAGCTTTTACAGAGGATACCCTCAAATCTTCTGTTAACAATTATGAGCAAGGTTATTTACGATTAAAGTTAGGAAAAGTAGCAGAAGCATTCATGTATATGGAACAGTCCTTAAAACAAGCTTTGCAAACAGATGATTTGATTGCCCAAGCTTGTGCCTATAGAGGTTTAGGAGAGATTGGTTCGATACAAAATCCTGAAGAATCACATGAAAATTTTTTACAAGCTATCGTTCTTTTTGAAAAGGCAGGCGATCAGATTGGTGCTCAAGAGGTTAGAAAATTGCTAAATAATAAAAAGTAGCCTGAAAAGGCTACTTTTTATTAAAAAACGCGATAGACATAAGGATTTTCTGGTTTATCTACTTTTGTGAAACTCTCAACCTCTAGTGTTGGGAGTTTTTGTTTGAGTTCTTTATGGTAGTGGAGGGTCAGGGTTCCGCTAGCGGTGATCCAAGTATTGTCAGGATACTGGCGTGAGTTCCCCTTTGTCAAGAGTCCATATACACCAGAATCGGCGATACAGTGGATGATTCCAAAGCGAAAGAGGAACTGGCTATCTGGATGGCTAGGATCGTTATAGACAAAGCCTGTAAATTCGATTTTCTTTCCTTCAAACTCTTGAGGGTAGTCATAGAGAACTTCCATGACCTCCATATAGTTTTCATCAGTGATTTGAATGGTTGGTTGGGTGAGGTATTTGTCAGCTGTAGACCTCATTTCCTTTTCATAAGCAGATTTGGAAAAATAGGTGCTGGTATCGGGTTTGAGGTATTGACTGGATGTTCCTTCGCTTGCCTGAATAGCAGTATCGATTCCCTCAGCAAGTGGGAAATGGTATCCCTTAGCAGACACGGTTCTCGAGTCCAAACTTACTGTCGGAAAGGCAACCCCAATCAACAGAGGTAGTGACAGTAAAAGGAGGCTGATTCGTCTAGCTCGACGACTTTCTAAATGGCTGTGAGAGTTGATTTTCTTGATCCAGATATAGAATTGGACCAGAGCCAATAGAAGAGAAAGGAGCATGGAAATATAGACTAGATAGGAATAGTGGAGGTTAATGTAGTGACTGAGCTTGCCAGAAAGCTGCAGATACAGAGTTAGGGCAAAATAACCCAGTAAAATGAAAAATCGCATCATAGCAACACTCCAAACATGTAAGAATAAAGCAAGACAAGCACTGTCACAATACCCATAAATTGCCAGATGAAGCGCACTTTGAGATAGTGTTTCATCATGAGGAGATTTTTGATATCAAGCATGGGGCCTATGATCAGAAAGGCAAGGACTGGCGCTAGGCCGAAGCTTGAGAGGAGAGAAGCTCCGATAAAGGCGTCCGCCTCGCTACAAAGAGAGAGGAGAAAGGCTAGAAACATGAGCAAGAGAATCGCAAGGACTGGACTTGCACTGATAGAGGTCAAGATCCGAGTCGGGACATAGACCTGCACGATAGCCGCAAAGAGACAGCCAAAGACCAAGTAACGCCCCATATCGAAAAACTCATCAATAGCTTGTATAAAGATCTGAAACACTTTTCTAGCGGGACCCAAGTGTGAAAAGTCATGTTCATGGCAAGCGATAGGATTCTCTTTTTGAATGGGTTCCTTCCAGAAAAATCCTAGGAAAATCCCCAGAATCAAAGCAATCACAATAGCTCCCAGAGCTCGCAAGAAGGCAAGTTTTATTGAATTGCCAAAGGCAGAATATGTGGCGAAAAGAACGATAGGATTGATGATGGGAGCAGTCACCAGAAAAGGAACCGCTGTGTAGCTGGGCACTTTCTTTTCCAGAAAACGATTGATAATCGGAACGATACCACATTCGCAAGAAGGAAAGAGAAAGCCAATGAAGGTACCAAAAAAGATCCTCCCCCAACGATTGCGAGGGAGAAACTCATAAACTTTATCAGGTGTGATATAGACCTCAATCAATCCCGAAATGAGACTCCCAATCAAGACAAAAGGAAGGGCTTCAATCATGATGGAGAGAAAAATAGCTCCCGCTTGTAATACACTAGGAGGAAGAGATTGGAAAATCGTCATCTATTTTTTCTTCTCAACTTTTTCTTTTTTATCTTTGTCATCTGGAAAAGTGACTTGTGTTAAGTCAGGAAGTTTTGCGAATTCTTCAAACATCTTGTCCAAGTCATCCGTTTTTGTAAATTTAACAGCCATGGGCCTACCTCTTTTCTACATTCTACCTCTATTATACTATTATTTTCTTGAAAAGGGATTATTTTGATAATCAAAGAGGTAAAAAAGGGTAGGGCGAAACAAGGGCTGTTCCTTATGGTATAATAGGTATATGGATAAAAAATATGAAAAAATCTCCCAAGATTTGGGTGTAACCTTAAAGCAAATCGATACCGTTCTAAGTTTGACCGCTGAAGGAGCGACAATTCCCTTTATCGCCCGTTATCGCAAGGACATGACTGGTAGTCTGGATGAGGTAGCGATTAAGGCCATTATTGATCTGGATAAAAGTCTGACAAATCTCAACGATCGTAAAGAAGCTGTCTTAGCTAAGATTCAAGAACAAGGTAAGCTAACAAAGGAATTGGAAGAAGCTATCCTTGCAGCTGAGAAATTAGCAGATGTAGAAGAACTCTATCTTCCTTATAAGGAAAAACGTCGGACCAAGGCTACCATTGCCCGTGAAGCTGGACTCTTTCCTCTTGCTCGCTTGATTTTGCAGGATGTAGCTGACTTGGAGAAAGAAGCTGAGAAGTTTGTCTGTGAAGGATTTGCGACTGGTCAAGAAGCCTTGGCTGGTGCGGTTGATATCTTGGTCGAAGCCTTATCCGAAGATGTCAATCTACGTGCTATGACCTATCAGGAAGTGTTGAGACACTCTAAAATCACTTCGCAAGTCAAGGGTGAAAATCTCGATGAAAAACAAGTTTTTCAGATTTATTATGATTTTTCAGAGACAGTTGGCAACATGCAGGGCTATCGTACCTTGGCTCTCAACCGTGGGGAAAAATTAGGTATTTTGAAGGTTGGCTTTGAACATGCGACGGACCGTATCTTATCTTTCTTTGGTGCTCGTTTTAAAGTCAAAAATGCCTATATAGATGAAGTTGTCCAACAGTCAGTTAAGAAAAAGGTATTGCCTGCTATTGAGCGACGCATTCGGACAGAGTTGACTGAGAAAGCGGAAGAAGGGGCTATCCAACTCTTTTCTGACAATCTGCGCAATCTCCTCTTGGTTGCTCCGCTGAAAGGGCGCGTGGTTCTAGGATTTGACCCAGCCTTTCGTACAGGTGCCAAGCTAGCTGTCGTTGATGCAACAGGGAAAATGCTGACGACTCAAGTCATTTATCCAGTAAAACCAGCCTCCGATCGTCAAATCGAAGAAGCCAAGCGAGACTTAGCCGACTTGATCGGTCAGTATGGCGTGGAAATTATTGCCATCGGAAATGGAACGGCCAGTCGTGAAAGTGAAGCCTTTGTGGCGGAAGTTCTGAAAGATTTTCCAGAAGTCAGCTATGTTATCGTCAATGAAAGTGGCGCTTCTGTCTATTCTGCTAGTGAACTAGCTCGTCAGGAGTTTCCAGACTTGACCGTTGAAAAACGCTCTGCTATCTCGATCGCTCGACGTTTGCAAGATCCCCTTGCTGAATTGGTCAAAATTGATCCCAAGTCAATCGGTGTCGGTCAATACCAGCACGATGTCAGTCAGAAGAAACTGTCTGAGAGTCTGGACTTTGTCGTAGATACGGTGGTTAACCAAGTCGGTGTCAATGTCAATACAGCCAGCCCAGCTCTTCTTTCCCACGTAGCTGGACTCAATAAAACCATTTCTGAAAATATCGTCAAATACCGTGAGGAAGAAGGAAAAATCACTTCACGTTCTCAAATCAAGAAGGTTCCTCGTCTAGGTGCCAAAGCCTTTGAGCAAGCTGCAGGTTTCCTCCGTATTCCTGAAAGTAGCAATATCCTTGATAATACAGGAGTTCATCCAGAGAACTATGCTGCGGTTAAGGAGCTTTTCAAACGCTTGGATATCAAGGAGTTGAATGAAGAAGCACAAAATAAGCTTAAGTCCCTTTCAGTTAAGGAGATGGCGCAAGAACTAGATCTTGGCCCAGAAACCCTTAAAGATATTATTGCCGACCTTCTCAAACCAGGTCGAGATTTCCGTGATTCTTTTGATGCACCTGTACTCCGTCAAGATGTACTGGATATCAAAGACTTAAAAGTCGGCCAGAAGCTAGAAGGTGTGGTGCGTAATGTCGTTGACTTCGGTGCCTTCGTTGATATCGGGATTCACGAGGATGGTTTGATCCATATTTCCCACATGAGTCGCAAATTTATCAAACATCCTAGTCAAGTGGTGTCTGTTGGAGATTTGGTAACGGTTTGGGTTAAGAAAATCGATACTGAACGTGAAAAAGTTAATCTGTCGCTCCTAGCTCCAGATGAAACTGACTGAGTACGTTCAGTCCGTTTCCCTCGAAGACTTTGGTAGACCTTTTACACACCAAGCCCAATGGAATTCTCGTCTGCGAACGACAGGTGGGCGATTTTTCCCTAAAGATGGGCATTTGGATTTTAATCCCAAGGTCTATAATGAACTTGGTTTGGAGGTTTTTCGGAAAATCGTGCGCCATGAACTCTGTCACTATCACCTTTATTTTCAGAAAAAGGGGTATCGGCATAAGGACCGAGATTTTAAGGAACTTTTGAAAGAAGTGGATGGACTACGCTTTGTTCCCCCTTTGAGAGCCCAAAGTAATTTCCTAGTTTATCAGTGTCAATCCTGCCAGCAACGCTATCAACGAAAGAGGAAGATTGATACCAAGTGCTATCGCTGTGGCGTCTGCCGTGGTAAACTCGTCATCCTAAATCGGCCTAAGGACTGATGTTTGTGCCCCCGTTTCATGATATACTACTTGTAAGAATACCGAAAGAGGAACAAATCATGAATACAAAATTTTATAAAATGAAACGAAATAGTATGGTATCGGGAGTTTTAGCTGGTTTATCAGACAAGTGGAATTTTGATGTAACTCTAGTCCGCTTTCTCTTTGCCATTTTTACCATATCAAATTTTGGGATTGGTGTGATTATCTACATCATCCTCGCCTCTATTCTGCCAACTAAGGAAGAGATTGAAGCAGAAATGTACGGAACAGGACCACGCAAACGTAAGGATGCTGAGGCCATTTATGACAATGATGGACGGTTTTGGTGAGTCGGATTTGGAAATAGTTTATAGATGATTTCCTTGTTTCTTGAAGAAATTAGAAAAAGTAGTGAATCCTAACCCTTGCATCCGCAAGGGTTTTCTTCTTGCCTTTCTTTTATGGTAAAATATTGATAGCGAAATTGCTTGATATTCTTCAATCTTACAAAAATGTAAGATTAAAGTCTCTTTTGTAAGGTTAGGTTATGGCAAGCCATCTTTTTTTGCGATAAACTAGACTCATAAAGAATAAAGGAGCAAAACCATGAAAAGAATTTTACAAAAGAAAACAAGAAAACCAAGTCAAAAAGATATCGAGCGTGTTCAACTGGGATGCGCTATGATGCAAGCACAGTTTCAAATGATGGGATATTAAGAAGGAGAAAATCATGACACTTTTAGATGTAAAACACGTTCAAAAAATCTACAAAACACGTTTCCAAGGAAACCAAGTCGAAGCACTCAAAGATATTCACTTTACCGTAGAAAAGGGTGACTACGTTGCCATCATGGGTGAGTCTGGTTCAGGAAAGTCAACCCTGCTCAACATCCTAGCTATGCTGGATAAACCAACTCGAGGCCAGGTTTACCTAAACGGAACAGACACAGCCACTATTAAAAATTCACAGGCTTCGAGTTTCCGTCGGGAAAAGTTGGGATTTGTCTTCCAAGACTTTAACTTGCTAGATACCCTGTCTGTTAAGGACAATATCTTGCTTCCGTTAGTGTTATCACGAAAACCTATCACGGAGATGATGAAGAAGTTGGTAGTGACAGCTGAAAATTTGGGCATCAACCAATTGCAAGAGAAGTACCCTTACGAGATCTCTGGTGGTCAAAAACAGCGGGTAGCAGTAGCACGCGCCATCATCACTGAACCTGAAATTCTCCTTGCGGATGAGCCAACAGGAGCCCTTGACTCCAAGTCATCTGCAGCCTTACTCGATGTATTTGATGAAATCAATGAACGCGGTCAAACCATTCTCATGGTAACCCACTCAACGGCGGCAGCCAGCAGGGCCAAGCGCGTTCTCTTTATCAAAGACGGCATTCTTTACAACCAAATCTACCGTGGAGACAAGACAGAGCGTCAGATGTTCCAAGAAATCTCTGATACTTTGACTGTTATGGCAAGCGAGGTGAATTAGTATGTTCCGATTAACCAATAAGTTAGCGGTATCAAACTTAATCAAAAACCGTAAACTCTACTATCCCTTTGCCCTTGCTGTTCTCTTAGCAGTGACCATCACCTATCTTTTTTACTCATTGTCACTTAATCCTAACATAGGCAAGATTCGAGGGGGAGAAACTATCTCTATGACCCTGGCTCTCGGTATGGTAGTTGTTACCATCGCTTCTGGAATTATTGTCCTTTATGCAAATAGTTTTGTCATGAAGAACCGCTCCAAGGAGCTGGGTGTATATGGTATGCTGGGTCTCGAAAAGCGCCATTTGATCAGTATGGTTTTTAAGGAGCTTCTTATTTTTGGTTCCTTAACCTTGACAGCTGGTCTCGGTCTAGGAGCTCTCTTTGATAAGCTAATCTTCGCCCTTCTTCTGAAGCTGATGAAGATGAAAGTGGAGCTCGTTTCGACTTTCCAACCAATTGTCTTTATCCTAGTTCTCATCGTCTTTGGAGCTATCTTCCTAGGTCTAATTTTTATCAATGCCTTTCGCATCGCACGCATGAATGCCCTTCAGCTCTCTCGTGAAAAAGCCAGTGGTGAGAAAAAAGGACGTTTCTTAGGTGTCCAAACCATCCTAGGTCTGATTAGTTTGGGAGCTGGTTACTATCTAGCAGTAACAGTCGAAAACCCACTTTCTGCTGTTCTGATTTTCTTCGTAGCAGTCTTGTTGGTAATTTTGGGGACTTATCTTCTCTTCAATGCAGGGATTACAGTTTTCTTACAAATCTTAAAGAAAAACAAGACTTACTATTACCAGCCCAACAACATGATTTCCGTATCTAATCTCATTTTCCGTATGAAGAAAAATGCGGTTGGTCTTGCGACGATTGCAATTCTCTCAACCATGGTCTTGGTGACAATGTCTGCTGCAACAAGTATCTTTAAAGCATCAGAAAACTTCAAGAAGGTCATGAATCCACATGATTTTGGGATTACAGGACAGAATGTTGAAAAAGAAGACATCGAAAAACTCTTGAACCAGTATGCTAGTGATAAAGGATTGACTGTCACAAAGAAAGAAGTCCTTACATACAGTAACTTTGGTGTGGCAAATCAAGATGGTACGAAATTGACAATCTTTGATAAAGGTCAAAATCGTGTTCAACCGAAAACTATTTTTATGGTCTTTGACCAAAAAGACTATGAGAATATGACAGGACAGAAACTTGCACTTTCAGGTAAGGAAGTTGGATTGTTTGCTCAAAACAAGCAACTTCAAGGGCAGAAAGAATTGACTCTGAATGACCAGACCTACACGATCAAAGAAGAAATCAAGAAAGATTTTATTCTTGAACATGTCCCAAATCAGTACAATATCCTAACTTCGGATTATAACTATTTGGTTGTTCCTGACTTACAAGCCTTTCTTGAACAGCATCCTAACTCTTCTATCTTTAATCAATACTATGGTGGTATGAATGTAACGGCTAGTGAGGACGAGCAACTTAAAATTGCAGATGACTATTCAAAATTCGTTAACAACTTTAATAGAGAAATAAACAAAGAAGGAAGCTATGTTTACGGAAGCAATCTGGCTGATAGTAGTGCGCAGATGAGTGCTCTCTTTGGTGGAGTCTTCTTCATCGGTATCTTCCTCTCTATCATCTTTATGGTGGGAACAGTTCTTGTTATCTACTACAAACAAATCTCTGAGGGCTATGAAGACCGTGAACGTTTCATCATTTTGCAAAAGGTCGGACTTGATCAAAAGCAAATCAAGCAAACTATTAACAAACAGGTCCTAACTGTTTTCTTCCTCCCATTGCTCTTTGCCTTCCTACACCTTGCCTTTGCCTATCATATGCTTAGCCTCATCCTAAAAGTCATTGGTGTGCTAGATGCGACCATGATGTTGACTGTTACATTGTCCATTTGTGCTATCTTCCTCATCGTCTACGTTTTGATTTTTATGATTACCTCAAGAAGCTATCGCAAGATTGTGCAAATGTAAAAAAGATACCTCGAAATTCATCGAGGTATTTCTTTTATCTTAGATACTAAAGAGTTGTCCCAAGAGGAAGGTTACGCCCATGGTGAGAAGTCCGATACAGAGGTTGCGGATCATTGCAGTTTTCGTTGGAGCCTTGCCTAGCTTGGCACTAGTATAGCCGGTAATAAGAAGGGAAAGGGCCACGATAAAAACAGTAGCAGGAATGCGATAGTCGCTTGGAAAGACGGTGATTGAAAGCATAGGAGGAAGACTTCCCAGTACAAAGGCGATAAAGCTAGAGATCGCAGCATGCCAAGGGTTGGTAAACTCTTCGTACTCGATTCCATACTTTTCTTCGACCAAGGCTTTAAGAGGATTTTTCAAAAAGGCCTTGTTGGTCAAGAGTTGGGCGGACGTTTCACACTCACCATTCTGAAGGTAAGCAGCATAGAGGGATTGTTTTGCAGATTCCATATCTTTATCCAAGAGTAATTGCTCTCTAGCGACAGCGGCTTCTTCCGTGTCTTTCTGAGTGGATACAGAGACATATTCGCCACCTGCCATAGAAAAAGCACCAGCGAGGATAGCGGCTAGTCCAGATAAAAAGATAATCCAGATATTGCTTGTCGCACTAGCAACCCCGATAACGACTCCAGCGATGGAAATAATCCCATCATTGGCACCCAGAACACCTGCACGTAGGATATTAAGTCGTCCTGCAAAGTTTGCATCAATTTCATGTTTTATTTCTGTCATAGTCATCTCCTTTCTCTCCATTATAGAGAAAAGAATAGTGGAATACAAACTTTTTAAACCATCTGAAAAAAGTTCCACGATTCTAATTTTTAAGCCCTTTTCGACTTTACCGAAAAAGCACGGCAATACAGTTGCCAATCCTACTGTATAAGTCCTTTTTTAGCTTATCTATGGTATAATAGAAGGTAGATTTATCAATTGGAGTATGAAGGATTTTATGATTAAACTTGTAGCAACCGATATGGATGGAACCTTTCTAGATGGAGAGGGTCGGTTTGATATGGAACGCCTCAAAAACGTACTTGTTTCCTACAAGGAAAAGGGGATTTATTTTGCAGTGGCTTCAGGTCGCGGTATTCTGTCCCTGAAAAAGCTGTTTGCGGATGTACGTGATAAAGTGATTTTTATAGCTGAAAATGGGAGCTATGTTGAGTTTCATGGTGAGGATATGTATGAGGCTACTATGCCTCGCGACTTTTACTTGAACACTTTTGAAGCTTTAAAGAAATCGCCCTATTTTGATGAAAGAAAAATGCTACTGACTGGGAAAAAAGCTTGTTATGTTTTGGACACAGTGGATGAAACTTATCTTAAGTTAAGTAGTCACTACAATGAAAATATTCAAAAAATAGCACGTTTGGAAGAGATCACGGATGAGATTTTTAAATTCACCACTAACTTCACAGAAGATACGATAGAAGCTGGTGAGGCTTGGGTAAATGAAAATGTTCCTGGTGTGAAAGCTATGACAACTGGTTTTGAATCCATCGATATTGTATTAGACTATGTTGATAAGGGTGTGGCTATTGTTGAGCTGGCAAAAAAACTTGGTCTAACCATGGATCAGGTCATGGCGTTTGGCGATAATCTCAATGACCTTCACATGATGCAGGTTGTGGGGCACCCAATCGCTCCTGAAAATGCGCGACCAGAGATTTTAGAATTAGCAGAGACAGTGATTGGCCACCATAAGGACCAGTCAGTGATGGCTTATATGGAGGGCTTGTAATGGCAGATATTAAATTGATTGCATTGGACTTGGATGGCACCTTGCTGACAACGGATAAAAAGCTAACAGATCGTACCAAGGCGGTCCTCAAAGTTGCGCGTGACCGTGGCATCAAGGTCGTTCTGACAACAGGTCGTCCTTTGAAGGCTATGGATTTCTTTCTCCATGAGCTAGGGACTGACGGTCAAGAGGACGAGTACACCATCACCTTTAATGGTGGTCTGGTGCAGAAAAATACGGGGGAGATTCTAGATAAAACAGTCTTTTCAATCGACGATGTGGCACGCTTGTACGAGGAAACTGAAAAACTCGGATTACCGTTAGATGCTATTTCAGAAGGAACAGTCTATCAAATCCAGTCGGACCAAGAAAGTCTCTATGCTAAGTTTAATCCAGCTCTGACTTTCGTACCAGTCGCTTTTGAAGAGTTATCTAGTCAGATAACGTATAATAAATGCGTGACTGCCTTTGCCCAAGAACCCTTGGATGCAGCGATTAAACAGATTTCTCCTGAATTGTTTGACCAATACGAAATCTTCAAATCGCGTGAACTCTTATTGGAATGGTCACCGAAAAACGTCCACAAGGCAACAGGTTTAGCGAAATTAATTAAACACCTAGGAATCGACCAAAGCCAGGTCATGGCTTGTGGGGACGAGGCCAATGACCTTTCTATGATTGAGTGGGCAGGTCTGGGAGTTGCCATGCAAAATGCAGTTCCAGCGGTTAAGGCAGTTGCCAATGTCATTACCCCGATGACCAACGACGAGGAAGCCGTTGCCTGGGCTATCGAAGAATACGTGCTAAAGGAGAACTAAAATATGGGATTATTTGACCGTCTATTCGGGAAAAAAGAAGAGCCGAAAATCGAAGATATTGTTAAAGAAGCTCTGGAAAATCTTGATTTGTCAGAAGAGGTTGAAGAAAACCAAACGGCAGTCGAAGAAACAAGTCAGGAAGAGACAGCAAGGGACAAAGTGGAAGCAACTCTTGCTCAAGAAGAACTTCCTCAGGTCTTGACAGAAGAAGTGATTGAACCAGAAGCAGTTGAGGAAACTGCTCAGGAAGAGCTTGAGCCAGAATCTGATGAACTGGAACGATTCCAAGAGCCGGAAGAAATTCTAAAAGAAGAGAGCCAAGAAACTGTAGAGTTCGAAGAAGGGTTAGCTTCTGAAGTAGTAGAAGAAGAACTTCCTCAGGTTGAAGAAACTGTACAGGAAAAATATGACCGCAGTCTCAAGAAAACCCGTACAGGATTCGGTGCTCGTTTGAATGCCTTCTTTGCCAACTTCCGTTCTGTCGATGAAGAATTCTTCGAAGAATTGGAAGAACTGCTCATCATGAGCGACGTCGGTGTGCAGGTCGCTTCAAACTTAACAGAAGAACTACGTTATGAAGCCAAACTCGAAAATGCTAAGAAGCCTGACGCACTCCGTCGAGTCATTATCGAGAAATTGGTTGAACTCTATGAGAAGGATGGCAACTACGATGAACAAATCCATTTTCAAGATGGTTTGACTGTCATGCTCTTTGTCGGAGTCAATGGCGTTGGGAAAACAACTTCTATCGGGAAATTGGCTCATCGCTACAAACAAGCTGGCAAGAAAGTCATGCTAGTTGCGGCAGATACCTTCCGTGCGGGTGCAGTGGCTCAGCTAGCTGAATGGGGTCGTCGTGTGGATGTTCCTGTTGTGACAGGGCCAGAAAAGGCTGATCCAGCAAGTGTGGTCTTTGATGGGATGGAACGTGCTGTAGCTGAAGGGATTGATATCCTTATGATTGATACAGCAGGTCGTCTGCAAAACAAGGACAACCTTATGGCTGAGTTGGAAAAGATTGGTCGCATTATCAAGCGTGTCGTTCCAGAAGCACCTCATGAAACCTTCCTTGCCCTTGATGCGTCAACTGGACAGAATGCCTTGGTACAAGCTAAGGAATTTTCTAAGATAACACCATTGACTGGAATTGTTTTGACAAAAATTGACGGAACTGCCCGAGGTGGTGTTGTACTAGCTATTCGAGAAGAACTCAATATCCCTGTAAAATTGATTGGTTTCGGTGAAAAAATCGATGATATCGGGGAATTTAACTCAGAAAACTTTATGAAGGGTCTCTTAGAAGGCTTGATTTAATACAAAATAAATATCCTGCAAGTCAATCTTGCAGGATATTTTTGCTATTCTAAACGGCCATCTTCACGATAGGCGATATCGGGTTGCCAAGTCCATTTTGCTCCAAACTTCTCTAGTAAGTCAAAGCTTGCTTGTGGTCCCATGCTTCCGGACTTGTAGTCGTGGAGCGGAACTTCATTTTGAGCCCAGAGCTTTTCGATACGGTCAATCAATTTCCAAGAAGCACTTACCTCATCCCAGTGGCTAAAGTTAGTTGAATCGTTATTCAATACATCGTAGATTAGCTTTTCATAAGGATCTGGTGAAGCACCTGTTGCAGTCGCATCAGTTCTGTAGTCAAGCGAATTAGGTGCAAGTTTGAACTCTTCTCCAACTTCTTTACCGTTAAGGCTGAGAGAGAAACCTTCTGTTGGTTGGATGTAGATGGTCAAGATATTTGGCGCTAACGGTTCTCCAAAGATAGAGTCCATTTGCTTAAAGACGATATTGACATGAGTCCCTTTTTCAGTCAGACGTTTCCCTGTACGGAAGAAGAAGGGAACACCACGGAAACGATCGCTGTCTACAAAGAAGGCGCCAGATGCGAAAGTTTCTGTTGTAGATTCAGGATCGACGTTTGGCTCGCTACGATAGGAAATGTATTTCATGCCATCGATTTTACCAGAGCGATATTGACCACGGATAAACTGTTCCTTCAATTCTTCCTCAGTTGGATGATAGAGGTTTTTAAAGACCTTTATCTTTTCAGCACGAATCTCATCCTTTGTAAAGCTAGCTGGTTTGTCCATGGCTAGAAGAGAGAGGAGTTGAAGAGTATGATTTTGCACCATATCACGAAGGGCACCAGATTGATCATAGTAGCCACCGCGTTCTTCTACACCCAAGCGTTCCGCAAAGGTAATCTGAACATTATCGATGTGTTCGCGATTCCAAACATTCTCAAAGATCATGTTGGCAAAACGAACAGCAAAGATACTCTGAATCATCTCTTTACCTAGGTAATGGTCAATACGGTAGATTTGCTCCTCATCAAAGGCTGCAAGGAGATCTTCATTGAGTTTGCTAGCTGTTTCGTAGTCTGTACCAAATGGTTTCTCAACGATCAAGCGCTCAAAACCTTTGCCATCAACAATGTTTTCAGATTTGAGGTGCTTGGCAATAGTTCCAAAGAACTGAGGTGCCATAGACAAGAAGAAGAGCTTATTGTGTTCAGCTTGGTATTTTTCGTTAAGCTCAGCTTGTAATTGGCGCAAAGCAATGTAATGTTCCGTATCGTTCACATCATGGCTTTGATAGTAGAAGTGGCTAGCAAATTCTTGGGCTTGCTCGGTACTATCTGCCAAATCAAGGATGGATTCGACAACTACAGATTCAAAATATTCCTTACTCCAAGGTCTACGAGCTGTTCCGATAACAGCAAAATGCTCAGAGAGATTGCCTGATTTATAGAGTCTGAAAAGGGAAGGGTAGAGTTTGCGTTTAGCTAAATCTCCACTCGCACCGAAAATTGTAACAATAACCTTTGATGACATCTAGCTACCTAATTTCTATATTTTTTCCTAGTTGGACTAGGGATGAGATTTCCTCATTATCATAGTTTTTATTTTATCATAATTTTCAAAAAAAACAAAAAATCCAATACGCAATTAAAAAACTGTAAGGAGAACCTTACAGTTTTGTTTTATACATTTAAGACCTTGTCCAAGAACTCTTTTAGACGAGGGTGTTGTGGGTTATCGAAGATTTGATCTGGAGTTCCATCTTCCAGGAATTCACCATCAGCCGTAAAGATAACACGGTTAGCCACCTGACGAGCAAATCCCATCTCATGGGTTACGATAATCATGGTCATACCTTGCTCTGCCAATTCCTTCATAACATTCAGTACATCTCCAACCATCTCAGGGTCCAGAGCGGAAGTTGGCTCATCAAAGAGCATGATATCAGGATTCATGGCAAGTCCACGAGCGATAGCTACACGCTGTTTTTGACCACCTGATAGGCTATCTGGGTTAGCATTAGCTTTGTCTGCAAGACCGACTTTCTCCAGCAACTCCATCCCCAATTTCTCAGCTTCTTCTTTGGTCATTCGTTTGTGTTCAATAGGTGCAAAAGTGATATTTTCTAGGACTGACATGTGAGGGAAGAGGTTGAAATGTTGGAAGACCATTCCCACGTTTTCACGAACATGGTCGACATTGGTTGATTTTTCAGTCAAATCATAACCATTCACTGTGATGTGGCCACTCGTTACCTCCTCGAGAAGGTTAAGGCTACGGAGGAAAGTGGATTTACCAGAACCAGAAGGACCGATGATGCAGACAACATCTCCTTCATAGAATTTAGTTGTAATTCCTTTTAAAACTTCGTTTTTTCCATAATACTTATGCAAATCATTTACATCAATTTTTAGTTTTGCCATTAACGAATCCTCTTTTCTAAGCGTTTCGCTAGTCTAGTCAAAAGCGTGATAATTACAAGATAGAAGATAGCAAGGATTGCATACATCTTGAAACTTTGGTAGTTACGGGCTATGATGATCTTACCAGTTTGGAAGAGTTCAACCAGACCGATAGCAGATACGATGGTTGTATCTTTAAGAGCGATAACGAACTGGTTGACGAAGTTTGGCAACATCAATTTAGTCGCTTGTGGCAAGATAATCTTACGCATGGTTTTTCCATAAGAGATACCAAGACTGCGACTGGCTTCCATTTGCCCAACTGGAACAGCTTGAATCCCACCACGAACAATTTCAGCGATATAAGCTGCCGCATTGAGTGAGAGGGCAATAGTACCAGCTACAAAGTCATTGATTGGACTTTGTTGGCCAGTAATCGACTCGATGAAGTTTGGAATACCCCAGAAAATGAAGGCTGCAAGAATCATCAATGGAATACCACGGATAACGTCAACGAAAATCTCAGAGATCAGACGAAGAGATTTGTATGGGCTGACGCTAAACATACCGAAGATAATACCGATGACAATGGCAATTGCAAATGAAATAAGCGCTAGAGCAAGAGTGATTCCAAGACCACTAAGGAGTTGTTTGTAGTTGTTTTGAAGCAAGCCCCAGATAGTAGTTTCGTCAACTGTACTTGTAGAGTCAGATGAAGATTCGCTAGCGAGATACTTGTCAAGAATCTTTTGGAATTCTCCGTTAGCTTTGAGGTTCGCAAGTCCATTATTGAACATCTGGATCAATTCTGGATTAGTACCTTTTTTAACTGCAAAGGCTGTTTCTCCAATTGGAGTTCCAGCGATTGGTGTTTTCAATTTTTGCCCTTGACTGATAGAATATTTGAGAACTGGCTCATCGTCCATCACGGCATCAATAGATCCAGTATTCAGACTGTCATACATAGAAGCGCCATCTGCAAAGGTTTTAATCTTATAGCCGTATTTGCTTTGATTTTCAGTAAGGAACGTTTGAGAAGCAGTTCCGTTTTTAACACCGACAGTTTTATCCTTGAGGTCTTCATAAGAAGCAATTGTGCTTGATTCTTTCACACCAAGAATCGTATTTGCAGTGTAGTATGATTCTGAGAAGTCGAAGGTTTCCTTACGGGCATCTGTTACAGACATACCAGCAATGATACCATCTGCTTGTCCAGCTTGAACAGCACTGATGGCTGCGTCAAATCCTGGGTTGGTAATCTCAATTTCAAAACCTTGGTCTTTGGCAATGGCCTTGATGAGGTCCATATCAATACCGGTGTATTGATTGCTTGAATTTTGAAAGACGAACGGGGCGAAAGATGAATCGCTGGCAATAATGTACTTGCTTTTCACAGGAGTAGCTTTTTGTCCAGCAGCAGTAGTTGTCGTTGGGCTTGCCGTAGTTTTAGAAGCCGTCCACTTTTGGATGATTTGCTCCAAGCTACCATCTTTCTTCATTTGTGCTAGGGCTTCGTTAAACTCGGTAACCAAGTGTTCATACTTGCTCCCTTTCTTGACACCAAAGGCAAAGCTTCCAACAGCCTCACCATCCATATTGATGCTGAGATCTTGTCCTTGGTTAATCGCATACTCGATAACAGGTTTATCATCCATGATGGCATTTACAGCACCAGCACTTAGACTGTTATTCATCAAATCACCTGTATCAAAGGTTTTGATAGAGAAACCGTATTTATCTTTGATACTTTCGAGGAAACGTTGAGCGGCAGTTCCGTTCTTAACTCCAACTGTTTTCCCGCTAAGTTCCTCATATTTGGTGATTTTATTTGACTTTGTGGTAGCAATGACAACTTTTGTATCATAATAGGTATCAGACATGGTAAAGACATTTTCACGTTCTTTTGTTTTTGTCATACCTGCCATAATAGCATCTGCTTGACCTGACTGCACCGCATTTACAGCTGCATCAAAGCCAGGATAAGACATTTGGATGTTCCATCCTTTGATTTCTGCGACTTTATTGATAATATCAACATCAATCCCTTTATAGGTTTGATCTGAATCTTTAAACTCAAAAGGTGCGTAAGCTGTATCAGACACAATCTTAACAGTATCAGCTTTTGCCATACCTAGTGAGAAAATGGGAAATAAAATGAGCAAACATGCTAGTATTTTTTTCTTCATTTTTAGTCTCCTTTTCCGAATATTTTCCCATTATATCAGAAAATGAATGAAAAGGCAAATTTTATGAAATTTATGTAAGGAAATGTAACATGAAATACTCGCTCTTATCAACTTAGAGAGGAGTCTGAAAAGTAAATTTATGGTAAAATAGAAGGATAGAAAAATGAAGATGAGGCGATCATGATAAATCGAATTACAGATAATAAATTTAAACTAGTATCAAAATACCAACCTTCAGGAGATCAACCACAAGCGATTGAGCAGTTGGTCGATAATATCGAGGGTGGAGAGAAGGCTCAGATTCTGATGGGGGCGACGGGTACAGGGAAGACCTATACCATGAGTCAGGTCATTTCCAAAGTCAATAAACCAACTTTGGTTATTGCCCACAATAAGACTCTGGCTGGTCAGCTCTATGGGGAGTTCAAGGAATTTTTCCCTGAAAATGCTGTTGAGTACTTCGTATCGTACTATGATTATTATCAACCTGAGGCCTATGTCCCTTCTAGTGATACCTATATAGAGAAGGATAGCTCGGTCAATGACGAGATTGACAAGCTCCGTCACTCGGCGACTTCAGCCCTTCTGGAGCGCAATGATGTCATCGTAGTGGCTTCTGTCTCTTGTATCTATGGTTTGGGTTCGCCCAAGGAATATTCTGATAGCGTCGTTAGTCTCCGTCCAGGTCTGGAGATTTCTCGTGATAAACTCTTGAATGACTTGGTAGATATACAGTTTGAACGCAATGATATTGATTTCCAACGGGGAAGATTTCGCGTTCGCGGAGATGTGGTGGAGATTTTCCCAGCTTCTCGTGATGAACACGCTTTTAGAGTAGAATTTTTCGGAGACGAAATCGACCGTATCCGTGAAGTTGAGGCTTTGACAGGTCAGGTATTGGGAGAAGTGGATCATTTGGCGATTTTCCCTGCCACTCACTTTGTGACCAATGATGACCACATGGAGGTTGCGATTGCTAAGATTCAGGCAGAGTTGGAGGAGCAGTTGGCTGTCTTTGAAAAGGAAGGCAAACTGCTAGAAGCCCAGCGTTTGAAACAGCGCACAGAGTATGATATTGAAATGCTGCGTGAGATGGGGTATACAAATGGGGTTGAGAACTACTCACGCCACATGGATGGTCGTAGTGAAGGAGAGCCTCCTTATACGCTTCTTGATTTCTTCCCAGATGATTTCTTAATCATGATTGATGAAAGTCACATGACCATGGGGCAGATTAAGGGCATGTACAATGGAGACCGTTCACGTAAGGAAATGTTGGTCAATTATGGTTTCCGTTTGCCTTCTGCCTTGGACAATCGTCCTCTCCGTCGGGAAGAGTTTGAAAGTCATGTTCACCAGATTGTTTATGTTTCAGCGACACCAGGTGACTATGAAAATGAACAGACCGAGACAGTGATTGAGCAAATCATTCGTCCGACAGGACTTCTAGACCCAGAGGTGGAAGTTCGTCCAACTATGGGACAGATTGATGACCTCCTAGGTGAAATCAATGCCCGTGTTGAAAAGAATGAACGAACCTTTATTACAACCTTGACCAAAAAAATGGCAGAAGACTTAACCGACTACTTCAAGGAAATGGGCATCAAGGTTAAGTACATGCACTCGGACATTAAGACCTTGGAGCGGACGGAGATTATCCGTGACCTACGTTTGGGTGTTTTTGATGTCTTGGTCGGAATCAACCTGCTCCGCGAAGGGATTGACGTTCCCGAGGTAAGCTTGGTTGCTATTCTCGATGCTGACAAGGAAGGTTTCCTTCGTAACGAACGTGGCTTAATCCAGACCATTGGTCGTGCTGCTCGTAACAGCGAAGGGCATGTCATCATGTATGCGGACACGATGACTCAGTCTATGCAACGTGCCATTGATGAAACGGCCCGTCGTCGGAAAATCCAGATGGCTTATAATGAAGAGCATGGTATCGTTCCACAAACCATTAAGAAAGAAATTCGTGACCTAATCTCCGTAACCAAGGCAGTTTCTAAAGAAGAGGATAAGGAAGTCGATATCAATAGCCTCAACAAACAAGAGCGCAAGGAACTCGTCAAAAAACTGGAAAAACAAATGCAAGAAGCTGTCGAAGTGCTTGACTTTGAACTCGCAGCTCAGATCCGCGATATGATGCTGGAAGTGAAGGCGTTGGATTAGGGTGTTAGTAGGAGATGAAATGGCAAATTTACATTATTTTACAGGTAAATTTAGTGAATCTGAATTAGAGAATCATTTTGGTTCCTTGGACGAAAATAAACTGAAATACGAACTTGAAAATTTTTGTAATCAATATTTAAAGTTATCTGAAGAAAAACAATTAAAATATGCTGGAATTGTCTTGTATGTTTGTATGAATTTAATAGAAAAAATAGGTAAGACTACAGCAAAAAATATATTAGTTGCACTAAATAAAATATTATTAAATAATGTCCAGTTATTTGATTGGTTTGAAAATTTTGAATATTTTATTGTTTTGTATAGATATTTATTTTTTACAAAGGAATATGAAGAATATTCTATATTGTTTGAAGATGGAAGTTATTTTTTAAGAATTCTTGAATTAGTGTTAGATGATGGTTTTGAGGAAGCTAAATTACTCGCTCCTAGCATACTTACAGTTTTTTATCAATTATTTAACCAAAATAGTTTACCAGAAGATAGAAGAATCTATTTTAAGAGGAAATATGAATCATTGATCAGATTTATATTTGAAAATAATGGTTTTGAAGATGCTATATATGCGTATTTCCGATTAGATGAGGTTGTTTCACTTTTTCAATTTGAGCACTTAAAGATAATAAATAACTATTATATCAATAACCCTCAATCTGATTATGTTGGGAAATATTTGGATTTTGTATCAAGACACTTTAATGTTGTAATTAAAGATTCGATTGATGTTGTTCGAAAGATAGCAGAAGAAAATGATTCGGATATCATCTGCAACCAAGCTATTAAGTTAATTGAGAAGTATGATAATGATTATTTAAATGAGCAAAGTGATTCAGAATTCATCCAGTCATCGGAAGCTAATCAACTTTTAAAACAAGCGGATAAGATTATATACTATATACGCTCTAAATTGACAGTTGATGCAAATGAGTTGAAAGAAATTGGTTCCTTTGGACATTATACTAAGATTGATACTTTAACAAATTTTCTCATAAAAGCTGACTGGAAAAATGAAAATAATTCTGAAACTCAACCTCCATTTTTACGACTTACTAATCTAAAACAGTTAAATGACCCAATGGAAGGAAGAGTAATATATGATTATTTGGGTATAGATAATACGTTTTTCCAACAATATCAAACTTCTAATGTGTTTATATCTTCCTTAACTATAGTTTCTGATAGTTTACCTATGTGGAAGGAGTATGCTGATTCCTCTCAGGGAGCATTCCTTGAATATGATATGTCTTATCTTGAACATATCGTTGCTCATAAATCGATAGAGTTTGTTAAAGTTCATTATTTAGATTTAATGTCAGAGAATAAAGATGAAACAGATGTTGGTAAATCTCTTGATAATTTAAAACAGATATTTGAAAAATTGAAAGAGCTGGAAGCTGAAAAAGAATTAAAAAGTTTTGCTGAGAAATTGAAGAAGATTTCATACCTTTTTAAAGTTAAAGACTATGAGTATGAAATGGAGTATCGTATTTTAATTAATTTAGATGATACAGCGATACAAAATATTATTAATAGAGATACTAATTCACATGAGAAATACTTGAAGAAAGAAGAAATTGGGTTAGAAGTTTTTGATAAAGTCAACTATAATGATTTTAGCTTGAAGAAGGAAGAAATTGGATTAGAGATTTTTGACAAGGTTAACTATAATGATTTTAGGAAGTATATTGTATTAAGCCCAAAAGATAATGGCAGATATGATTTATTTGTATATATCAATTTACTTCCTCTGAAATACTCAAAAGTTATCCTAGGTCCCAAAATTACGGATGCAGACTATATTGCTCCTTACCTCAAACTTGCCAATCCTGATATAGAAATAGAAAGTTCAAAGATCCCTTATCGTTAAGTTGAGGATGACATAAAGCAGAAGGTGGTTTGAGAGAATTTAGTGAGATTAAAATAGAAAATGCAAACTTAATTGAAAAATTTTAAATCTTAAAATTTAACTTTGAACCCATACCACCTTTACATTTTAGATTATATTTTAAATAGAGGGAAGTTATTATGAATTTGAAAGAGAAGAATTATAAGAAGTCATCGAGCTTAGATTCTGTTCGTTTTTGGTTACAAGGGCATCGATTTTTCAAATTTATGCTTGATATTACCTTTTATATCAGCTTGTTCCTAGTTATAGAATTTACAACATCACAGAACAAGAGCATTCCAGCTGATTTTCGGTACAGAGAGCTTTTATTTCCCTTGCAATTGAATCTTTTTATCTTGGGTAATAGGTTCTATGCTCTCTTTTTGTCAATGAAAACTAAAAAAGAAAGGACCCTTAAAAGATTTTGTGAACCCTTTATTTATATCAATATCCTTAGCTTCATTTTTCAACTGATTGGTGTGAGAAAAAGAGGAAGAGTCGTTCTCTCACCTTTGTTTTCACTGGAGTCATCCTATATCTGGTTTCCTATTGTCGTCTACCTTCTAGTCTTGATGTTAACTTTGGCAATCTTCTTTCTCTCTAAAGGTTCAAAAAAAGGAGTAGATGAAAATGAAGATGAGTAGACAAATGAAGTACAAGACAAAAGAAAAGTCTTCTTGGACTAATAGGATTTTTCTTTGGATGGAAAGGCACAGAAGGATTGCTCAACTTTTGGATACGAGTGTGTTATTTGGATCTATGTTTGTATCATTTCTTGCCGCCTCTTACATTAGTTACCTATTACCGAACATAAACTATCTTTCCCCCTTAAGCTTCAATCTTATCCTTCTGATCTTATCAACCTATTTCCTTGTCTTTCGTTTTAGTAGTGATAAACTTCAGAAATGGCGTTACTTTTCATGGGGATTTATTGGGTTTAATGGTCTTCTTTTTCCCTTTCATCTCTTGGTAGGTCTGAATTGGCTAGGACGTCGTAAGTCAACGAATTTCCCTCCCATAATTTCTATGGATCCAGCATATGTCTGGGTCCCTATTGTAAGTTATCTCTTTTTCTTTTTCTTGGGGCTGGGCATTTTGCTTTTGATTATACGGATAGAAAAGAGCAGAAGGAGGCGTAAATGGAACGAAAGACTAAGAGACAAAAGAAGATCAAACAACAGAACAGACAAATGAGAAAAATCCATAAAAAGTATTCTTTGATAGCTCACGTCCAATTGTGGCAGGAAAGACATTCAAAGATTGCTTCTTTTATGGATGGTGGTATAATATTATTATCTATTTTTGGTATCATGTATGTATTGTTCGGGACGTCACTTATCCCGAAATCATATCAAGAAATGTCCTATCTCTTGCCAATTATTATGAATTTTGTCTTTTTGGTGCACACATTCTATCAAGGTATTTTTAGAGATGGTTTTAGCAATAAGGCTTCAGTACAAGGATTTTTAAAAACTTTTCTATTCATAAACGGACCTATTTTTCTCCTCCACTTACTTGTTGGGGTGAAAGGGAGAAATGTTAAAAAAATTCCTTCCCTATTATCTATCGATTATCACTACATCTGGCTTCCAATTGCTACCTATCTGATCTTTTTCATCATTCCAGCGATATTAATGGTCATTTTGAAATATAAGGACAAAAAGAGGAATAATCATGACAAAAGAAAATCTAACTAAGTTAATTTCGTTTAAGACACTTTATTTGGCTTTGCTGACCTTTGTGGTTCTTCATTTGGTGTTGCTGGTTTTTGGACTATCTTTTACGCCGATTTTGTGGAATAGTTGGTTTTTCATTCTTTGTTTAACCTTCCTAATCCATCCCTGGAGAATCTTTTATAGAACAAGAGATTTTCAATGGTATCACCTCATTTTTCAATTATTTAGTGGATTAGTGGCACTTTATCTTTGGTTTGCAGCATTCTTTGTTTTATCAGTTATCTCGGATCCAGCCGTCCCTATCAATATAGACTATCGTATAGAAGATAAGGAAATCATCATTGCTAGAGGTTTTTTGGCCCGTACTACTTATGACCATCATGAATTGATCAATCCCTTTATCATGAAGTCAGAAGTAAAATACAACGAAGATACATTTTAATAACTTAGAAAGCGAGCAAATCTATGTCCCGTGCCCAAGCAACTATTTTAACCAATATCTGTCTGATTGAAGACCTCGAAACCCAGCGCGTGGTGATGCAGTATCGTTCACTCGAAAACAATCGCTGGTCTGGCTATGCCTTTCCAGGAGGACATGTTGAGAATGGCGAGGCCTTTGCTGAGTCTGTCATTCGTGAGATTTATGAAGAAACTGGTCTAACGATTCAGAATCCCCAACTGGTCGGTATTAACCTGCTCCGTGAAGGGATTGACGTTCCCGAAGTGAGATTGGTGCTATTCTAGATGCTGACAAGGAAAGTTTCCTTCGTAACGAACGCGGTCTCATCCAGACCATTGGTCGTGCGGCCCGTAATAGCGAAGGACATGTTATCATGAATGCGGACACGATGACTCAGTCTATGCAAAGTGCCATCGATGAAACGGTCCGCCGTCGGAAAATTCAAAAGAAATCCGTGATCTAATCGCTGTAACCAAGGCAGTTGCCAAGGAAGAGGACAAGGAAGTCGATATCAATAGCCTCAATAAACAAGAACGCAAAGAACTCGTCAAAAAACTCGAAAAACAAATGCAAGAAGCCGTCGAAGTACTTGACTTTGAACTAGCAGCTCAGATCCGTGATATGATGCTCAAAGTGAGAACGTTGGGGTAGGAAAGAAAGGAAAAAGATGAACTATAAAGAAGAATTTTATGGTTTTTACAGAGAACCATTTAATAAAGAAAATATGACAAGTGAGAATACAATTATTGTGTTTGATACCAACTCATTGCTTAATGTATTTAGATTTACACCAGAAGCATCAAAAGAATATTTTGAGATAATTCAAAGTATTCAAGATAAAATTTATATTCCATATCTTGTAGCTTTAGAATTTCACTTTCATAAATCTGAAGCGTTATTATTAAATGAAGTCAACGTAACAAAATTTAAAAATAATTTTAGCAAGAATTGGAATAAAGTGAAGTCGGAAGCAGCAAAAACACTATTTTCAGGTCTTTCGTATAGAAATGATAAAGATAATAAAGAATTGATCACTTATTTGTCAGATTTACTGAACTCAAAAGAACTTGATATAGAAAATAAATTAGTTGAGAAGATTTCCTCAATAAGTAAGAACCAAACTAATATTTTTAATGCATTGGTTGAAATTATACAAAGTAAAACAGGAGAGCGATATGAACAAAATACGATTATAAATATTGAAAAGGAAGGAGATGAAAGATATAAAAATGAGATACCACCTGGTTTTAATGATGCTAATAAAAAATTATCAAGAAGTTATAATGGTATAAAGTACCAACAGAAGTTTGGAGATTTAATTATTTGGAAGGATATAATTATCAAAGCAAAGGAAGATAAAATCAAAAATGTAATTTTTGTGACCTCTGATGGTAAACGGGATAGTAAAACCGATTTAAACCATAAAGTTTGTGTTGGAAAAGATGGAAATGGTAAGGAGAAATATCAGATTATCGGTCCAAGAATTGAACTTATAGAGGAAATGAAAAATGAGACTGGGGCAGATTTTTATTTAATGGATGAACTGGAATTCATGAAACACTTCTCACAAGAGGAAGTACCATCTCGAGTATTTAAATCTATTAGTGATACATTACTCGATTTTGCTAAAATAGTATCTACTTCTTTAAATAACGACGATGTAGTAAAACCTTTTGTGAGAGCATCTTCTCAATCAGTAAACAATAGACCCTCCGTAATTAAAAGGCGAAAAGTCACAGATATTTCTGAATTATTAAAAATTGTAGAAAATGATTATGAAATTAGTGATGTAATAGAGGAATACTTAAAAACAGAACTTCCAAACATGGATTTTGAAAATAAGTATGGTGATTTAGGTTGGGGAGAATTTGAATACGTAACTATTACAGAAGTGGAGATTGAAAAATACACGTTTGAAGATGACTTTTATGAAATTAAGTGTATAGCAAGCATTGATGTGAATATAGACTTTAATATTGTTACCAAGAATCCTTTCTACGAAGAACCTGAAGATCCAGAATTTGAATATGAGTCATCGGAAATAGATGGTACTTTTGAGATATCATTTATTTATGACTTAGATTATGACACTTTTGATGATATAGAAATAATTGATTTCTATATTTAAATATTTAGAAAGCGAGCAAAGCTATGTCCCGTGCCCAAGCAACTATTTTAACCAATATCTGTCTGATTGAAGACCTCGAAACCCAGAGCGTGGTGATGCAGTATCGTTCACCCGAAAATAATCGCTGGTCTGGCTATGCCTTTCCAGGAGGACATGTTGAGAATGGCGAGGCCTTTGCCGAGTCTGTCATTCGTGAAATATACGAAGAAACTGGCCTGACCATTCAGAATCCTCAACTAGTCGGCATTAAAAATTGGCCCTTAGATACAGGTGGGCGCTACATCGTTTTTTGTTATAAGACGACAGAGTTTACTGGGAATCTCCAATCTTCAGATGAAGGAGAAGTATCTTGGGTACAAAAAGACCAGATTCCAAATTTGGAACTGGCCTATGATATGTTGCCTTTGATGGAAATGATGGAAGCACCTGACAAGTCTGAGTTCTTCTATCGCCACCGCACAGAGGACGGCTGGGAAAAAGAAATTTTCTAGTCTTTTACTAAATAACCTAACTGATCCAAGGCCTCCTCGATATAGTGGAGGTCTTGTTGTGTCTCGGCTTCAACAAGGTGGTAATGGATGCCGTCTGTCAATTCAGAAAGGGGTCTAAAGTCTGAATTCTCGACTTGTTCCAGAAAGTGCTGGACATCTCGGCGGCAGGTGAGTTTGAGTAGGGTTTCAATTTCGCCATAAACGGGATGATCGATTAAGATATTTTGAACGCGTCCGCCATTATCTACAATAGCTAGAAGTTCCTGACCGATTTCTTCCAGTTCATGTTTCACTTTAAAGAGTTTGTGCACGTAGGGGCTGGCATCATTTTCTTTGTAGATATAGCCACGATTGGTGGATAGGATAGGAGCTCCATCTGCTCGGAGAATAGCGATGTCCTGTACAATGACTTGGCGCGTAACATGAAAGTGTTCAGCCAAGGTTTGACCATTGAGAGCTTTTGGCGCCTCTTTTAACAGTTTGAGAAGAGCTTGTTTGCGATCCTTTGTCATAGTTTTTCCTTTTAGCGACGTTTTCGAAGCACTTTATAGACAGCTAGTGCTAATGTATAGTCTACCATACTATGGATGATTGTGCCAAAACCAACTAGGACAAAGAGAACATAAAACATATTTTCAACATTTGTCCCTGAAGTAGCATAAAAGATGATACAAGCTATTACTTCAGCGATAGCATGAACAACACCCAAAACAAAGTTAAAAATCCAAGATGCCTTTGGTTTATCCAAGGTTTCAGGGAATTTCTTTAAGTACAAAGCCCCCAAAGTACCAAAAACGATGTGAGAAAAGGCGCGTAGGACAATAACCATAGGGTAGCCTGCCATCAGGAAACCGAGACTAGAAGCAATAATCACAAAAGCAGCCATCAAAGGCGAAAGAAACATGGCGATAAAGATGGGGATATGACTTCCCAAGGTGTAAGAAGCCGGTGGGATAACGATTTTAAAAGGCATAATGATTGGAATCAAAATCGCTATTGCAGTGAGTAGGGCAGTCATAGTCATAAACTGCGTTTTTTTCCGTATATCCATAAGAACCTCCATTTATCTGTATATACACAAGTATAGTACAATAAATCACCAATCAAGTCAAGAAGTATTATTGATTTTTCAGGAAAATTTGGTTAAAATGTGGTAAAGAATAATAGGAGCTGAGGAGAAATTGTGATGATACTTTTTGTTTACCTAATTGTGGTAATCGTGATGATGTCAAAACAGAAAAGTGAAGGGAAAGTAGTCTCAGGTTGGACTCGTTTCCTAGTTTATAGTTTATTGGTCCTGTCGCTACTCTCTCTATTAGCAAGCAGTCTGGCTGTTTCACTTTTTAGCCTTCCTTTATTAGGTTTTCTTTTGATGGCAGCAATACTCGAAATTGCTCATTTCGTCAGATTGGTGATTGCATTTGGTTTGGTTTTACTATCTCTAACTCTATACTTGGATAGCCAAAAAAGTCAGCAACCTACACCTCTTTCGTATCAGCTCCTGCTCTTTGGCTTTCACATTCTATTGATATTTCTTATGTTTTAAATGCTAAACTCCACCTTCAGGACGAAAGTGGAGTTGTTTTTTATTTCTTCAGAGTTTCGAGACGGGGGACAATTGCTACTGTTAGAACGGCAGAGATGACAAGCTCGGCAATTGAGTTTGTAGAAATAACGGTTGCCAGGAGTTTTTGGATATTGCCATCGAAGACATTTCCAAAAAGGAAGAAGATTCCCCCGAGGACAAAGACGGTGTTGGTAAGGGAACCAAGGGCACCAGCTAGGATTAGCCCAGTTTTATTTTTCATCAGTTTATAGACCAAGTAAGGTGTCAGACCGATCAAAATGCGAGGGACAATAGCGATAATCGCAGAATAGATGTTTCCGTTCGGTACGAATGGAGAAAAGAGGTAGCTGGTTGGAAGGATGGTAATCGTGTTTACCGTTAAGCTTAGCAGTCCCATCAAGAAACCAAGTGTAACACCAACTCGTGGGCCGTAAATGATACTAGCAATGATTACTGGAATATGAACGATAGTTGGTTTAATTGGAAATGGGAAAAGATTAAATAGGAGAGAGCTCAAAAAGTGGATAACGAGCATAACTGCAAAAAAGATAGCAATTGGGGCAATGTTAGAGCGTTTGTTCATCGAGGGTTTCCTTTATTCTTTCTAATATAGTATTCAGGTCAGCTAGGGCGCCTTTGCCGTGATCGCCACAGGCTAGTAAAGATTCTTTTGGGGAGATAATCTGATAACCATAGGTCTCTAATGTTTTTAGATTAGCCTGAGTTGCAGGATGGTCATACATCTTTGTATTCATGGCTGGAGCTAAGAGTTTAGGGATGTGACTTGGTAGGGCAAGAGCCGTACTGGTCACCATGTTATCCGCAAAACCATGCGCAAGTTTGGCAATGGTATTAGCAGTAGCAGGGACAACGATAAAAAGGTCTGTTTCTTTTCCTCTTTCGATATGATTGACTTGATCAGGGTAGGGTTCCTGCATGACATCAAGGTGAACTGGATTCTGTGAGAGTACCTGTAGTGTCAAAGGCTGGATAAACTCTCTTGCCGCCTCTGTCATTAAGACAGTGACATCATGGCCATGTTTTTTCAAAGAACTGACTAAATCAGCTGCTTTATAGGAGGCTATGGAACCTGTCACTGCGATGAGAATGTTTGCCATGGCTTTCCTTTCTATGAATCGTATGTATGAATTTTCTCAAGGAGGAGGTTTGCAATTTCCTCTTTGGTTTGAACGGTTTGAAGACGATCTTTTTCAACAAAGATTGCCCGATGCTGATATGCTGAGATTTGAGTAAGATCATTCGCTATGATTAAGTCAGCCTGGTTCTTGACAAGACTCTTTCGTGCGATCTCAATGAGATAATCCTCAGAGACATCAACCAGCAATTTAAACCCAATCAGATGAATGGCAGGATTCCATTCTTTGACCAGAGATATGATTTTAGGTGTTTTCTTTAGGAATAAGACCTGAACCTCATCAGTTGAAGAAATCTTAGCTTGATGATTCTGCTTGCTTAAAAATTCTTCTAAATTAGAGCTAGCCTGAACTTCCTCAAGCCCCGTCATATAGACAGGAGTGTAGTCAGACACGGCCATTGAATGAATCAAGACTTGATAATTTTGAACACATTCTTGCATCTCAACTAGAAGGTCGTTGGTATTGTTAATTTCTCGAATGCTTAGGTTGGGATGAGCTTCTGGCTTAAGAGCTCGTTTTGTCGTTATCAAACAAACTTCATGCCCTGCAGCAAGCAAGGTTTCTGTGATGATTTTCCCCAAGCGACCTGTAGAATGGTTAGTAATAGAGCGGACACTATCAATAGCTTCACTGGTACCGCCCGATGTGACTAAAATTTTCATAGGACTATTGTACACAAAAATGATATGCAAGTCAAAGAAAGCATTTAAAAGAAAAATATATTATTATTGACATTTATAGTAATAAATAAGATAATGAATCTAAGTAAATTAATAGGGGTATTATTATGGATTTTTTTAAATTTGCAGACAACATTGCAAAGGAAGCTGGTAAAGTACTGAATGATGTCGGTTCTGCTACTAGCGAAGCTTTAAATGAAGCGAGTAAATTTACTGGAGAAGTTATTACTGAATCTGTAAAAACTATAGGTGAAGTATCAAGCCAAGTTGGTAATGTTGTCTCAGATGTCTCAGTGAAAGCTGTTGGAGTTGCCGGAGATGTAGCACATCAGATAACAAATGTGACTTCTGAAACATTTAACGAAGCTGGGAAAATAGCGAATAATACAAAAGAACAAATTGAATCGGTAGACCTTTTTAATTCTAAACTAAGACAAGAAGCTGTTGATGGATATAATGAAGCTATTAGTTGTTATAATGAGGAAGCGGATAGCTTGGCTAATAAATCAATAGAGCTTTATCAAGTTAGGGACAAAGCTATCAAAGTTGTAAAAATTGTTGAAGAAAGAATTAACAAACTAGCAAATAAACCAAAAGAGTTTGAAACAAAATTAGAAGCAATTGATGTTGAAATTCAGAATTTTGAAGATAAGCAAATTGCTATTTCACAGTCAATTAAGGAAGCTGAATTAGCAAGTGGTAGCACAGCGGCTACGGCTTCACTTAGCGCATTAGGAGTAACAGTTGCAACTTTAGGGCCTACTGCCGCTATGGGTGTTGCAACTACATTTGGTGTTGCATCAACAGGTACTGCAATTTCAAGTTTGACAGGTGCTGCAGCAAATAGCGCCGCTCTGGCTTGGTTAGGTGGTGGAAGTGTAGCAGCTGGTGGCGGTGGAGTGGCAGCCGGTAACGCATTTTTGGCATTGGCTGGTCCTGTCGGTTGGGGAATTGCAGGCGCTATGTTGACCGCTTCTGTTGGGGCGGGTGTAGTAGCTAATAGGAAAAATGAAGAAGTTGCAAAAGAGGCTATAGAGGAACAGAAAAAGGTAGAATTGTTGGCTAGACAACTTAAAGAAAAAGTAATAGAAGTTACGGAATTAATAGAACTAACTGAAAAACAAACAGAAGGAATTTATTTAGCCAATTTATCTTTAACTGGAATGGACTATAGCTTATTTACTGATGACGAAAAATATCAAGCAGGTGCTTTAGTGAATTCAACTCTATCATTGACTGCTATGGTAAATAAGGAAATTAGAATAAATGAGTAACCAGATTTTTAATCAAGCTTTTAACCAAGGTATTGGTGCATATGTCAATTGTTTAAATAACTTGAGAATTCAAGATTTACATAATGCTATGAAAATCATAGAGGATGAAGCACGCAGAGTCATCTTAAACAAGGACAATGCCTCAAAGATTTTAAACTATACGAGAGACAATATTGAAGACGTTATTTTAAAGAAGCGTGGAGGAGATTATGGTGGTCATGGCTTTATCGCTGAATTTGCAGAAGCAGGGATTGTAAATGCGAGGAGAGCCATTGAAGGGTTAAATCCTATTGTCGAAGTATTGAATGATAATGGACCAGCCGATTTATTAATTGGTAGAAATACCATTCAAATGAAGTTTTATGGTAATTTACGTGATGAACTAGCTCAATCGTTTCATTACAGTTCAAAAATGAAAATGATGTTTCCAAAAGATCACGTTCAAGTATTTGAAAAAATAATGGCTGGAGCAAAAGAAGTTGAATTGAATGGCAAGAGATTATCCATTAAACAAATTACGGATATACGCCAAATGATTAATGATATCACTGAAAGCAAGGGACTTACTTCATACAAATATTGGATGAAATCCTCTGCTCTAGATTACAAAGACGCTCAAAAAAATTCAATTCATTCTCTTATAGATTCTGAAGAGAAGAATATTCGTAAAACAGTCAGACTAAAACAACAAGAATTAAATAAAAAAAGATTAGTGACCCAAAAACATGCATTACCAAATTTAAAAGAAGCTAACAAGGTTGCAAGAAACGCAGCTTTTTTACAAGGTGGTTTAGCATTAATGTCGACTGTGTATGGAAAATACATAGAAGGAAAAAGTATCTTTGAATTCGAACAATCCGATTGGTTAGATTGTGGATTGAATTCATTAAAAGGAGTTGCAAGTGGAGCAATATCAGGATATTCAATTTACGGATTAACAAATATTTTGGGTATTAGTGCTCCAAATGCCAGTGCTTTAGTAATGGCTACTTATGGGATGATAGATGTTGTTTTGAGATTCAGATCTTCCGAAATAACTCAAGATGAACTTATGAATCTGTTGACATTAAATGTAATAGATGCTTCCTTTGCTACAATTGGTGCTTGTATTGGTCAGATCATGATTCCAATACCTGTTCTTGGTTCTGTAGTTGGTTCAATATCTACTTCAATAATTTGGGAGATAGGTAAGGGAATATTAAATGAAAGAGAACAAAGGATAATTCAAGATTACAGAGAAAATCTGAATAGTTACATAAAAACTTTAGATGAAAATTATCTTGTCATTTACAACGAAATTATAGAAAAGTATAAAAAATTGGGCGAAATACAAGCATATTCGTTTGATTTGTCAATAAATACTAAACTTAGGTTTGAGTACTCTATTGAGATGGCAGAAAGTTTAGAAATTGAAGATAATAAAATTCTCCATGATTTGTCTGAAATTGATAATTTTTTTCTTGACTAGATTATTTTCACATTCTTTATAGTCTAAAACTATAAAGCCATATAAAATTTTTCAAAGGGCCCTAAAAATCTTGAAATTCAGGATATTTACGAACGTTTAGAGAGTTTATGGATGTTAAAAATCTTGTTTTGTGTTATAATGAATTATCATATTAGAGGTTAGAGGAGTTTTGAATGAAAACAGATATTGAAATCGCACAGAGTATTGAGTTGAATCCAATCGTTGATGTTGTTGAGAAACTTGGTATTTCTTACGACGATTTGGAATTGTACGGGAAGTACAAGGCTAAGCTCAGCTTTGATAAAATTCGTGCAGTTGAGAGCAATCCAGTTGGGAAATTGATCTTGGTTACTGCCATCAATCCAACACCTGCAGGTGAAGGGAAATCAACCATTACCATTGGTCTTGCGGATGCCTTGAACAAGATTGGTAAGAAAACCATGATTGCCATTCGCGAACCGTCTCTTGGCCCAGTAATGGGGATCAAGGGTGGTGCAGCCGGTGGTGGTTATGCTCAAGTGTTGCCAATGGAGGACATCAACCTTCACTTTACTGGGGATATGCATGCCATTACAACTGCTAACAACGCTCTTTCTGCCTTGATTGACAACCACTTACACCAAGGAAATGAGCTGGGAATCGACCAACGTCGTATTCTTTGGAAACGTGTTGTGGACTTGAACGACCGCGCTCTTCGTCATGTGACCGTTGGACTTGGTGGTCCTCTAAATGGTATTCCACGTGAGGATGGTTTCGATATTACTGTTGCTTCAGAAATCATGGCTATTCTTTGCTTGGCTACGGACATCGAGGATTTGAAACGCCGTTTGGCTAACATCGTTATCGGCTATCGCTATGACCGAACACCTGTTTCTGTTGGTGATTTACAGGTTGAGGGAGCGTTAGCATTGATTTTGAAAGATGCTATCAAACCGAACTTGGTTCAGACAATTTACGGTACACCTGCCTTTGTACACGGTGGTCCATTTGCCAATATCGCTCATGGATGTAACTCTGTTTTGGCAACAAGCACAGCCCTTCGCTTGGCTGATTATACTGTTACTGAAGCTGGTTTTGGTGCGGACCTTGGTGCTGAGAAATTCCTTGACATTAAGACACCAAACTTG
Source organism: Streptococcus sp. GMD4S (assembly GCF_000296955.1). NCBI lineage: Bacteria > Bacillati > Bacillota > Bacilli > Lactobacillales > Streptococcaceae > Streptococcus > Streptococcus sp. GMD4S. The sequence goes on along the minus strand of NZ_AJRE01000028.1, from coordinate 62,926 downwards.
CCAACATCTCCAGATGCAGTTGTCATCGTTGCAACCCTTCGTGCCCTTAAGATGAATGGTGGTGTAGCTAAGGACGCTTTGACAGAGGAAAATGTAGAAGCAGTTCGTGCAGGTTTTGCTAACTTGAAACGTCACGTTGAAAATATTCGTAAGTTTGGTATTCCAGCAGTTGTTGCGATTAACGAATTTGTTACTGATACAGAAGCTGAAATTGCAGCTTTGAAAGAACTTTGTGCTTCTATTGATGTGCCAGTTGAACTAGCAAGTGTCTGGGCTGATGGGGCAGAAGGTGGTGTAGCACTTGCCGAAACGCTTGTCAAGACAATCTCAGTAAATCCAGCAAACTACACTCGTCTTTATGACAACGACCTTTCTGTCCAAGAAAAGATTGAAAAGATTGTCACTGAAATCTACCGTGGTAGCAAAGTGAACTTTGAGAAGAAAGCTCAAACGCAAATTGCCCAAATCGCTCAAAATGGTTGGGACAAATTGCCAATCTGTATGGCTAAAACTCAATATAGTTTCTCTGATAATCCAAATGCACTTGGAGCACCAGAAAACTTTGAAATTACCATTCGTGAATTGGTACCAAAATTGGGTGCTGGCTTCATCGTTGCTCTTACTGGTGATGTCATGACCATGCCAGGACTTCCAAAACGACCAGCAGCTCTCAACATGGATGTTGAAAGTGACGGAACCGTTCTAGGATTGTTCTAGTAAATTGCAATTGATTTAAATGAGTTTGGAAAAGCTATCCAAACTCATTTTCTTGTCTAGATATGAGGAGTTGTCTTCAGCTGATAATAGAGTTACTTTCTAGACGCAACCGGTCTATGTAAAGATATTTTCCCTGATTTCTGATATAATAGAAACATTGACTTCAAGAGTAAGGAAGAGAAAATGAACGCATTATTGAATGGAATGAATGACCGTCAAGCCGAGGCGGTGCAAACGACAGAAGGGCCCTTGTTAATCATGGCGGGGGCTGGTTCTGGAAAGACTCGTGTTTTAACTCACAGAATCGCTTACTTGATTGATGAAAAGATGGTCAATCCTTGGAATATCTTGGCCATTACCTTTACCAATAAGGCTGCTCGTGAGATGAAGGAGCGTGCCTATGGGCTCAATCCAGCTACTCAGGACTGTCTGATTGCGACCTTTCACTCCATGTGTGTTCGTATCCTACGTCGCGATGCGGATCATATTGGCTACAATCGTAATTTCACCATTGTAGATCCTGGTGAACAGCGAACCCTCATGAAACGAATCCTCAAGCAGTTAAACTTGGATCCTAAAAAGTGGAATGAACGGACCATTTTGGGAACCATTTCCAATGCTAAGAATGACCTGATTGATGATGCCGCATATGCTGCTCAAGCTGGTGATATGTATACGCAAATCGTGGCTCAGTGTTACACAGCCTATCAAAAAGAGCTTCGTCAATCTGAGTCGGTTGACTTTGATGATTTGATTATGCTGACCCTGCGTCTCTTTGATCAGAATCCTGATGTTCTGACCTACTATCAGCAGAAGTTCCAGTACATTCACGTTGATGAGTACCAAGATACCAACCATGCACAGTACCAACTGGTCAAACTTTTGGCTTCACGCTTTAAAAATATCTGCGTGGTCGGTGATGCAGACCAATCTATCTACGGTTGGCGTGGGGCTGATATGCAGAATATCTTGGATTTTGAGAAAGACTACCCTAACGCCAAGGTTGTTTTGTTAGAAGAAAATTATCGTTCAACAAAAACCATTCTCCAAGCCGCCAATGACGTCATCAAAAACAATAAAAATCGTCGTCCTAAGAATCTCTGGACTCAGAATGCGGATGGAGAGCAGATTATTTACTATCGCGCAAATGACGAACAGGATGAGGCTGTTTTTGTAGCAAAAACCATCGATGAACTTGGTCGTAGTCAAAACTTCCTCCACAAGGATTTTGCAGTTCTTTATCGGACTAATGCGCAATCCCGTACCATTGAGGAAGCCCTGCTCAAGTCCAATATTCCTTATACCATGGTTGGTGGGACTAAGTTCTACAGCCGTAAGGAAATCCGTGATATTATCGCTTATCTTAACCTCATTGCCAATTTGAGTGATAATATCAGTTTTGAGCGCATTATCAACGAGCCTAAACGCGGAATTGGCCCAGGAACCGTTGAGAAAATTCGCGGCTTTGCTAATATGCAAGACATGTCTATGCTGGATGCTTCAGCCAATATCATGTTATCAGGAATCAAGGGGAAGGCAGCACAGTCAATTTGGGACTTTGCCAATATGATTTTGGATTTGCGAGAAAAACTGGATCAATTAACTATCACCGAGCTGGTTGAGGCTGTTCTAGAAAAAACAGGTTATATCGATATTCTCAATGCCCAAGCGACCTTAGAAAGCAAGGCTCGGGTTGAAAATATCGAGGAATTTCTATCTGTTACCAAGAATTTTGACGACAATCCTGATAGTCAAGAAGAGGAAACAGGTTTGGACAAACTCAGTCGTTTCTTGAATGACCTTGCCCTGATTGCGGATACGGACTCTGGTAGTCAGGAAACATCGGAAGTGACCTTGATGACCTTGCACGCAGCTAAGGGACTTGAGTTCCCAGTTGTCTTTATCATTGGGATGGAGGAAAATGTCTTTCCACTTAGCCGTGCAGCTGAGGATCCTGATGAACTGGAAGAAGAACGCCGTTTGGCCTATGTCGGTATTACACGCGCAGAAAAGATCCTTTATCTGACCAATGCTAACTCTCGCTTGCTTTTTGGGCGTACCAACTACAATCGTCCAACTCGTTTTATCAATGAAATTAGTTCGGACTTGATTGAATATCAAGGCTTGGCTCGTCCGGCGAATACTAGCTTTAAGGCATCTTATAGCAGTGGTGGAGTGGCCTTTGGTCAAGGTATGAGCCTAGCTCAGGCCCTTCAAGAACGGAAACGGAATGCTGCACCAAGCTCTATCCAGTCAAGTGGTCTTCCGTTTGGACAGTTAGCAGCCGGAAATAAAAAAGATTCAAGCGATACCAACTGGTCTATTGGGGATATTGCTCTCCACAAGAAGTGGGGAGAGGGAACTGTTCTGGAAGTCTCTGGTAGCGGTGATACTCAGGAGTTGAAAATCAATTTCCCAGAAGTGGGGCTGAAAAAACTCTTAGCCAGTGTAGCTCCAATTGAGAAAAAAATCTAATTTTCCATCCTTCTCACGAATAATAAAGTGAGGAGGATTTTTATGTACAGCATTTCATTCCAAGAAGATTCACTTTTGCCTAGAGAAAGACTGGTTAAAGAAGGAGTAGAGGCACTGAGCAATCAAGAATTGCTAGCAATTCTACTCAGAACCGGAACGCGTACGGCCAATGTTTTTGAAATTTCCCAGAGAGTCTTGAATAGTCTTAACAGTCTAACTGATCTGAAAAATATGACCCTGCAGGAATTGCAGAGTCTGTCTGGTATTGGACGGATTAAAGCCATTGAACTACAAGCAGTGATTGAACTGGGACACCGCATTCACAAACATGAAACCCTTGAGATGGAAAGTATTCTCAGTAGTCAAAAGCTAGCCAAGAAAATGCAACAGGAACTTGGCGACAAAAAACAAGAGCACCTAGTGGCGCTCTATCTCAATACTCAAAATCAAATCATCCATCAGCAAACTATTTTTATCGGATCTGCGACACGCAGCATTGCTGAACCGAGGGAAATTCTTCACTATGCCCTCAAGCATATGGCTACCTCCGTGATTCTCGTTCACAATCATCCATCTGGTGCAGTATCTCCTAGTCGAAACGACGATCATGTCACTAAGCTAGTCAAGGAAGCCTGCGAACTGATGGGTATCGTTTTCTTGGACCATCTGATTGTCTCTCACTCGGATTACTTTAGTTACCGTGAAAAGACGAATCTAATTTAGAGTTCATTAACAACATAGTCAAATAGCGTTTTATCTTTGGGGCGATTTTCAAAGAGAAATTCAGGATGCCATTGGACACCAAGATAAGGAAAACCGTCCGTAGTTGTCACAGCCTCGATAACTCCATCTTTAGGATCATGTGCTACAACCTTAAGATTTGAAGCTAAATCTTTAATGCTCTGGTGGTGGAAGGAGTTGATATGAGAGATTTCTCCATAGATCTCTCGGAGAATTGTATCAGGTTCCGTTACGAGGCGTTGTGTTGTGTATTCGGCTGAACAGTCCTGCCAATGATCCTCGATATCTTGGTGAAGCGTGCCTCCCATGGCGACATTGAAAAGTTGAGTACCCCGACAAACAGAGAAAATTGGTTTCTTCTGCTTAATCGCTTCTTTGATAAGTGCTAGTTCAAAAATATCTCTTTGAAGGTGGTAGTCATCACTATCAATAGCCTTTGGTTCACCATAGTATTTTGGATCAACATTTTGCCCACCCGTTAAGATGAGCTTATCAATGATACTGATGTAATGGGTAGCCATTTCTTGATCACCAATCGGTAGGATGATTGGAATTCCGCCAGCGTCCTTGACTCCTTCAACAAAGCCTTTTGCTGCATAGCTCATCATGATGTCATCATCTGGATGAGCTTTTTCATTTCCTGTAATCCCAATAACTGGTTTTTTCATAAATGCTTTCGCTTTCTAATCCTCTTTACGCATAAAATAGAGGAGGGTTTGGAGTTCGCTTGTCAAATCGACATACTGAACGACCACATCTTTTGGGAGGTGAAGGTGAACGGGGGAAAAGCTGAGAATACCTTTTATGCCTGCATCAACCAAAAGATTGGCAACTTCTTGTGATTTAATACTTGGAACTGTTAGGATAGCAGTTTTGACATCTGCTTCTTTGATTTTTTCTTTAATCTGTGAGATACCATAGATTGGAATCCCATCTGGTGTTTGACTTCCAACTTCTGGATGGTCATCTAGGTCAAAGGCCATGATAATTTTCATCTTGTTACGCTCGTGGAATCGGTAGTGGAGAAGGGCATGGCCCATATTTCCAATCCCAACCAGCATAACATTTGTAATTGAGTTATCATTTAGGAGATCCGCAAAAAAATTCATCAATTTTTTGACATCGTAACCAAAACCACGACGACCTAGTTCGCCAAAATAGGAAAAATCCCGACGAACTGTCGCAGAATCGATACCGATAGCCTCTGCAATTTGCTTGGAGTTGGCACGTTCGATTTTTTCTGCATGAAATCTCTTGAAAATTCGATAGTAAAGAGAGAGTCTTTTTGCTGTTGCTTTTGGAATAGCAGACTGTTTATCTTTCACAAAATCACAACCTTTCTATTCTTCTATTTTATAGAAACATTGTGAAAAAATCAACAAAAACAAGAAAAAACTAAGAAATTTCTTAGTTTTTATCTGAAAAATGAACTTGTGATAGAAAACGGTAGAGATCGCCAACCAATCCTTGATAAATCACCTTATCATTCAGCGTTAAGGAGCTGATTAGGAGAGTATCAGGTAGGGTCACACAGCCTGATAGAGATAACATAAGCTCTTCGTAATCCTTATATTCAAGTGTACGTTCTACGTGATAGTTATCTTGATAGGTAAGTCGATACATAGTCAATTATCTTTCTTCTTTAGTGAAGATACCGCGTTCTACTAAACTGTCCATGAGGAAGTAGAATTTTTCCTGATGAATGTGGTTGTCTTCTGATTTAAAGATATTAACCAAACGAAGGCCTGACTTGTCAGTGATGTTGAGTTTAGCACCTGTAAGGTCTTTGTTGATGATGATTTTTAGCTTGAAACCTTCACCGCTGTTGGGTACTTTCTCAAGCAAACGAGTCAGTTCGAAGTTTCCAACTTTTGTTTCAAAGAAAGTATTATCTTTCAGTGTGAACTTTTTGACAGTTGGGCTAAGTGTGTAGTCGTAGCGGCAGTTTTGTAGTTTAATGGTTTTTTCGAATGCCATTAGATTAATCTCCAATAATATTTTTTAAGGTTTGTGCGAGTTGTATCAGTTCATCCTCGGTGTTAAGAGGAGAGAGACTGATACGGACAGATTCTTTCAATCGATGTGAATCTGGTCCATAAAATGCTTCAAGTACATGACTGGTTTGCACAATACCAGCAGTACAAGCCGAACCGGTAGAAATTGAAATTCCTTCAAGATCTAACCGAAGTAAAAGTAAATCATTTTTCTGACCAGGAAAACCGATATTAAAAACATAAGGCAGTTGGTCTTGACTTTCATTGAGATAGTAGTCTAAATCGGAAATCTCTTTTAGAAAAATAGATTTAAGTGCGCTTAGTTTTTGGTAATGCTCAACTTGGTCATTCAAATCCTCTTTGAGAGCAGAGACCATACCTACAATGGCAGCGAGGTTTTCTGTTCCAGCCCGTTTCTTTTGTTCTTGGTCTCCACCGTGAAGGTAGGAATCAAAGTCCGCGGAAGAAGCATAAAGAAATCCGACTCCTTTTGGTCCATGGAATTTGTGGGCAGAAGCGCTGAGGAAATCAATTCCTAACTCCTCTGGATGGATAGGAATTTTCCCAATAGCTTGAACAGCATCTACATGATATGCAGCAGGATGATCTTTTAAAATACGTCCAATCTCAGCGATAGGTAAGAGACTTCCTGTTTCATTATTAGCATACATGGTGGAAACGAGGATGGTATCGTCACGTAAGGCTTCTTGAATTTGCTGGGCAGTTATTTCTTGATTTACTGGTTGGATGATAGTTGCTTCAAAACCAAAATGTTGAACCAGATAATCGATAGTCTCAAGCACAGAATGGTGTTCAATAGCTGTAGTAATGATATGTTTTCCACGTTCTTGATGACGGAGACAATAGCCGATAATGGCTGTATTGTTACTTTCTGTACCGCCAGATGTAAAAAAGATATGTTGAGGTTTGGTTCCTAGTAAGTGGGCTAAGTCTTGACGAGCTTCTCGCAAGAGTTTGCCAGCCTGCCGACCATGACTATGAATACTAGAAGGATTACCATGAGTTTCTTGCATGACCTTGGTCATTTCAGAAATAGCTACTGCTGACATAGGAGTTGTAGCAGCATTGTCCAAATAAATCAAAGAATCACCTTATTTCTTTTTGTTGTAAGCAAAGAGTGGGCTGACTGGTTTTCTTTCATGGATGCGGACGATAGCATCTCCGATTAATTCGCTAGCAGTAATGTAACATACATTTTCTGGAGTCCTTTCTTTGGTCGCTACTGAGTCTGTCACAAGGATTTCTTTGATGTTTGTAGCGTCAAGAAGGTCTGCTGCCCCTTCAACAAATAAACCGTGACTAGATACTGCATAAATCTCAGTTGCGCCTTCACGTTCAACGATTTTGGCTGCTTCAGAGAAAGTACGACCAGTATTTAGGATATCGTCAATCAAGATAGCCTTTTTGCCTTCAACATCCCCAATGATATAGCCTTCGTTACGATCAGAATCGTCTTGGGCGTAGTCAATGATAGCGATAGGAGCATCAAGGTATTCAGCCAAACTACGTGCACGTTTAACACCAGAGTTCTTTGGACTAACCACAACAACATCAGAACCAAGAAGCCCTTTATCACAGTAGTGCTTAGCAAATAGAGGAACAGTATAAAGATTGTCTACAGGAATGTCAAAGAAACCTTGGACCTGAACAGCGTGGAGGTCAAGCGTTAGAACACGGCTTACACCAGCTTTGACAAGCATATTGGCAACTAGTTTTGCAGTGAGGGGTTCGCGAGAAGAAGCGATACGATCCTGACGCGCATAACCAAAGTAAGGGAGGACAACGTTGATACTATGAGCACTTGCACGTACACAAGCGTCAACCATGATTAACAACTCCATCAAGTGGTTGCTAACAGGGTAGCTGGTTGACTGGATGATGTAGACGTCGTAACCACGGACACTTTCTTCAATGTTGACCTGGATTTCGCCGTCAGAAAATTGACGAGAGGATAATTTCCCGAGAGGTACACCAACTGTATCCGCAATCTTTTGAGCGATTTCATGGTTAGAGTTTAGGGTGAAAAGTTTCATGTTGTTTCTATCTGACATTATAGACCGTCCTCTGTAAACTTTGTGAATCTTCTTTGAGAAAGTTTTGTTTTTCAAAGCCAGATTCTTTTATTTTTATCTTTTCTATTTTACCAAAAAAAGGAGATTATTTCAGCTTTTTTTCATGCTTTTAATAAAACGAATTAATTTTGAAGGAGCTTTCTGATAGGTTATCTGATTTTCATCTAAAAATCTCTGAAAATCTTCTTTCCCTTTTTCATGGTCGGTGACTTCAAGTTCGAGTTCATAGTCCGTCTGGTCAAAGTATTGACTTTCATCTAAGGCCATTAAGCCAATCTCAGTTTTCATTTCATAACGAAGGGTGGAAAGGCAACCTAGAACAAGCCAGTCATGGCTTTCGATGCCAATCTTAGAGAGCTTCTCTAGAACGAGACCTGGAGGTAGTTTTGGTTTTTCTAGGTACGATTCAGCTTCTGGAAGAGTTAGTTTCTGGTTGTATTCCATATTTCCTACAGTTTGAGGCACTTTTAAGGTCAATTCCGCCCAATCTGCAAAAGTGCGAATGCGCATGGCAACCTTCTTTTCACGCAATTGGAAATCTGGTGTGTCAATGTAGTAGTTCTTCTGAAGAACGGGTTGGATATGGGAAAACTGTTTTTTTAGATGATCATATTCCTCTTTTTTCAGAAGTGTTTTCAATTCTATTTCTAAATGTTTCATTTTTTCAACCTTTTCTATATCTTTGAAAGCGATTTATGGTATAATGGACAATGTATTTATTGTATACGAATGTACTGAAAAAATCAAAGATTTTCGACAGAGCAATCAAACATTACAAGGGAGAAAGTATGACCATAGAATGGGAAGATTTTTTAGATCCTTACATTCAGGCTGTTGGTGAATTGAAGATTAAACTTCGGGGGATTCGCAAACAGTATCGTAAGCAAAACAAGCATTCTCCGATTGAGTTTGTAACGGGTCGTGTCAAACCGATTGAAAGTATCAAAGAAAAAATGGCTCGTCGAGGAATAACTTATGCAAGTCTAGAACACGATCTGCAAGACATTGCTGGTTTACGTGTCATGGTTCAGTTTGTTGATGACGTTAAAGAGGTAGTTGAGATTCTACGTAAACGCCAAGATATGAGAATCGTTCAGGAACGAGATTATATCACTCATCGTAAGGCTTCGGGCTATCGTTCTTATCACGTGGTTGTCGAATACACGGTTGATACGATCAACGGGGCGAAGACGATTTTGGCGGAGATACAAATACGGACTTTGGCCATGAATTTCTGGGCTACGATTGAACACTCACTCAATTATAAGTATCAGGGTGATTTTCCAGAAGAAATCAGAAAAAGACTGGAAATCACAGCGAAAATAGCCTATCAACTGGATGAAGAAATGGGTAAGATTCGTGATGATATCCAGGAAGCGCAGGCTCTCTTTGATCCATTGAGCAGAAAACTAAACGATGGTGTAGGAAATAGTGACGATACAGATGAAGAATACAGGTAAACGAGTTGACCTCATAGCAAATAGAAAACCACAGAGTCAGAAGGTTTTGCATGAGCTAAGGGAAAAACTAAAGAAACAACATTTTATACTGAACGATACCAATCCCGATATCGTCATTTCCATTGGTGGTGACGGGATGCTTTTGTCTGCCTTTCACAAGTATGAGAATCAGTTAGACAAGGTTCGATTTGTAGGTGTTCATACAGGGCATTTGGGTTTTTACACAGATTATCGTGATTTTGAGCTGGATCAATTGGTGACCAATCTTTTACTAGATACTGGAGCCAAAGTTTCTTATCCAGTCTTGAATGTTAAGGTAACGCTTGAAAATGGAGAGGTGAAAATCTTCCGTGCTTTAAATGAAGCGAGTATCCGTCGATCAGACCGCACCATGGTTGCGGATATCATCATTAACCATGTTCCGTTTGAGAGATTTCGTGGAGATGGAGTGACTGTTTCAACGCCGACGGGAAGTACCGCCTACAACAAATCCTTGGGTGGAGCTGTCTTACATCCTACCATTGAAGCCTTGCAGTTGACGGAAATAGCAAGCCTTAATAATAGAGTCTATCGCACTTTGGGATCATCGATCATTATTCCCAAAAAAGATAAGATTGAACTTTTGCCGACACGCAATGATTACCATACGATATCAGTCGATAACAGCGTCTATTCCTTCCGTAATATCGAACGGATAGAGTATCAAATCGACCATCACAAGATTCACTTCGTAGCGACTCCAAGCCACACTAGTTTCTGGAATCGTGTCAAAGATGCCTTCATCGGCGAGGTGGATGAATGAGGTTCGAATTTCTCGCAGATGAGCACGTCAAAGTCAAAACATTCCTCAAGAAACATGAGGTTTCTAAGGGACTTTTGGCTAAGATTAAGTTTCGAGGTGGGGCTATTCTGGTCAATGGCCAACCTCAAAATGCGACTTATCTCTTAGATATTGGAGACAGGGTAACTATTGACATTCCAGCGGAGGAAGGGTTTGAGAGTCTTGAAACAATTGAGCGTCCACTGGATATTCTCTATGAGGATGATCATTTTCTGGTTTTGAATAAACCTTATGGAGTAGCTTCCATCCCCAGTGTCAATCATTCCAATACCATTGCGAATTTTATCAAGGGCTATTATGTCAAGCAAAACTATGAAAACCAGCAAGTTCACATCGTGACTAGGCTTGATAGAGATACATCTGGTTTGATGCTTTTTGCCAAGCACGGCTACGCTCATGCACGTTTAGACAAGCAACTGCAACGAAAGTTTATCGAAAAAAGGTATTTTGCACTTGTTAAAGGAGATGGTGTCTTGGAGCCAGAGGGGGAGATTATTGCCCCGATTGCGCGTGATGAAGATTCCATTATCACAAGGCGGGTTGCCAAAGGTGGGAAATACGCTCATACGTCTTACAAAGTTGTAGCGTCTTATGGAAATATTCACCTAGTCGATATTCGCCTGCATACTGGACGAACTCATCAGATACGAGTGCATTTTTCCCATATTGGCTTTCCTTTGTTGGGAGACGATTTGTATGGTGGTAGTCTGGATGACGGTATCCAACGTCAGGCTCTGCATTGTCATTATTTATCTTTTTATCATCCTTTTCTAGAGCACGATTTGCAACTAGAAAGCCCCTTACCGGATGATTTCAGCAATCTTATTACTCAGTTATCAACTAATACTCTTTAAAAACTATTTGGAGTATAATTTATTTTCTTAAAGGAGAAAACTCATGGAAGTTTTTGAAAATCTCAAAGCCAACCTGGTTGGCAAAAATGCTCGTATCGTTCTCCCTGAAGGGGAAGAGCCACGTATTCTTCAAGCAACAAAACGCTTGGTAAAAGAAACAGAAGTAATCCCTGTTTTGCTTGGAAACCCTGAAAAAATTAAAATTTATCTCGAAATCGAAGGGATCATGGATGGTTATGAAGTCATTGACCCTCAACACTATCCTCGATTTGAAGAAATGGTTGCTGCTTTAGTAGAGCGTCGTAAGGGCAAAATGACTGAAGAAGAAGCGCGCAAAGTTTTGGTTGAAGATGTCAACTACTTTGGTGTGATGCTAGTCTACTTGGGCTTGGTTGACGGTATGGTATCTGGTGCGATTCACTCAACTGCCTCAACAGTTCGCCCAGCCCTACAAATCATCAAAACTCGTCCAAACGTAACTCGTACTTCAGGTGCCTTCCTTATGGTACGTGGTACAGAACGTTACCTATTTGGAGACTGTGCCATTAACATCAATCCAGATGCAGAAGCCTTGGCTGAAATCGCGATCAATTCAGCAATCACAGCTAAGATGTTTGGTATTGAACCTAAAATTGCTATGCTAAGCTATTCTACTAAAGGTTCAGGATTTGGTGAAAGTGTTGATAAGGTCGTAGAAGCAACTAAAATTGCTCACGACTTGCGTCCCGACCTTGAGATTGATGGGGAGTTGCAATTTGACGCTGCCTTTGTTCCTGAAACTGCAGCTCTAAAAGCTCCAGGAAGTAACGTAGCTGGTCAAGCAAATGTTTTTGTCTTCCCAGGTATCGAAGCCGGAAATATTGGGTACAAGATGGCAGAACGTCTCGGTGGTTTTGCGGCTGTAGGACCTGTTTTGCAAGGTTTGAACAAACCTGTTAACGACCTTTCTCGTGGATGTAATGCAGATGATGTGTACAAGTTGACCCTTATCACAGCAGCTCAAGCAGTTCATCAATAAGATTTAGTCCTCTTTCCCATGGGAAGAGGCTTTTTAGTACTGAGAGAAGGACAGTTAGAGTCTTCTGTGTTATACTAGAGATATGTTAGATTTGAAAGAATATGGTATCGTCATGTGGCCGGAGGAGAAGATTATTTCTTTTCGTGAAAAACTCCTCAATTGGTATGATGAAAACAAGCGAGATTTACCTTGGAGGAGAAGTAAAAATCCTTATCACATCTGGGTATCTGAAATCATGCTCCAGCAGACTAGAGTGGATACAGTTATTCCATACTACGAACGATTCTTGGACTTGTTTCCAACAGTTGAAAGTCTGGCCAATGCCCCTGAAGATCGTTTGTTGAAGGCTTGGGAGGGATTGGGCTATTATTCTCGAGTGCGCAATATGCAGGCTGCAGCCCAGCAGATTATGACTGACTTTGGGGGGCAATTTCCAAATACCTATGAAGGAATTTCTAGTTTAAAAGGGATTGGCCCTTACACTGCGGGAGCTATTTCCAGTATCGCTTTTAATTTGCCTGAGCCAGCGGTTGATGGCAATGTCATGCGGGTTTTGGCACGCTTGTTTGAGGTTGATCATGATATCGGAGTTCCCAGCAATCGCAAAATTTTTCAGGCAATGATGGAAATCTTGATTGACCCGAAACGACCAGGTGACTTTAACCAAGCTCTGATGGATTTAGGGTCTGACATAGAGGCTCCAGTTAACCCTCGACCAGAAGAAAGCCCTGTTAAGGACTTTAGCGCAGCCTATCAGAATGGGACTATGGATGTATATCCAATCAAAGAGCCCAAGAAAAAGCCCCTCCCAATCTATCTCAAGGCTTTGGTTGTACGCAATGACCGTGGGCAATATTTACTAGAGAAAAATGAAAGCGAGAAACTGCTAGCCGGTTTTTGGCATTTCCCCTTGATCGAAGTTGATGATTTCTCAAGTGATGACGATCAGCTAGATCTCTTTTCACAAGTCAAAGAGGAAAGCAGAGCATTTGGACCAAGCCCTCAAGAAAACTTTGAGCAAGATTATGATTTAGAAGTGAATTGGTCCCAGCAAGTATTTGACCAGGTCAAGCATGTATTTAGTCATCGGAAATGGCATATTCAAATCATCGCTGGTCAAGTGACGGAAACAAAACAGTTTTCTGACAGAGAAATTCGCTGGGTTTCTCCTCAGGAGTTTTCTGATTATCCACTTGCGAAACCTCAACAAAAAATTTGGCAGGCTTATAAAACAAATCTTGAAGATGAAGGCCTACAGTAGCCATTTGTGCCTTCTTTACATTTTTTTGTTATAATAGATAAAGAAAAGGTGATAAAATGAAAAAAATATTAATTGTAGATGATGAGAAACCAATCTCAGATATTATTAAGTTTAATATGGCCAAGGAAGGTTATGAAGTTGTAACAGCCTTCAATGGTCGTGAGGCAATCGAGCTATTTGAAGCTGAGCAACCGGATATTATTATCCTCGACTTGATGCTACCTGAAATTGATGGTTTAGAAGTTGCTAAAGCTATTCGTAAGACTAGTAGCGTGCCGATTATCATGCTATCAGCTAAGGATAGCGAATTTGACAAGGTTATTGGTTTAGAGTTAGGTGCAGATGATTATGTTACAAAACCTTTCTCAAACCGTGAGTTGCAGGCTCGTGTTAAGGCCCTTCTTCGTCGTACCGATCTAGTTTCAGTAGATAACCAAGAGTCTGATGAGAAGAAGACGCAACCTTTACAAATTGGTGATTTGGAAATCGTTCCAGATGCTTACGTGGCAAAGAAATATGGTGAGGAATTAGATTTAACCCACCGTGAGTTTGAACTCTTGTATCACTTGGCGTCTCATATTGGACAAGTGATTACGCGTGAACACTTGCTTGAGACTGTATGGGGTTATGACTATTTTGGTGATGTTCGTACTGTGGACGTGACCATTAGACGCTTGCGTGAGAAAATAGAAGATACTCCAAGTCGTCCAGAGTACATTCTCACACGTCGTGGTGTTGGATACTATATGAGAAATAATGATTGAAGATATTAGACAAACTATTCTGACCAGCGATTTTATCTTTATCTTGATTTTACTGGGCTTTATCCTGGTGGTGACCTTGCTGTTACTGGAAAATCGTCGGGATAATATCCGTCTGAAGGAGATAAATCAAAAGGTTAAGGACTTGATTGCAGGTGATTATTCTCAAGTTTTGGACTTGCAAGGAAGTACAGAAATCACCAATATCACCAATAATCTGAACGATTTGTCAGAAGTTATTCGTTTGACCCAAGAAAATCTGGAACAAGAGAGTAAACGATTGAACAATATTCTTTCTTACATGACAGATGGCGTTCTTGCGACCAATCGTCGTGGCCAGATTACTATGATCAACGATATGGCCAAGAAACAGCTCGGTGTGCAGAAAGAAGATGTTCTGAATAAAAGTATCCTTGAATTGCTTAAGATAGAAGATGAGTATGAGCTGCGTGATCTAATTACACAGATTCCTGAGTTGACGATTGACTCCCAGGATGTGAATGGGGAATACCTGAGCCTTCGTGTACGTTTTGCTCTGGTTCGTCGTGAGTCAGGTTTCATCTCTGGTTTGGTTGCCGTTTTACATGATACGACCGAGCAGGAGAAGGAAGAGCGTGAGCGAAGACTCTTTGTTTCGAACGTGAGTCACGAGTTGCGAACTCCTTTGACCAGTGTTAAATCTTATCTTGAAGCCTTGGACGAGGGAGCTCTGTATGATCCTGTTGCTCCTGATTTTATCAAGGTTTCACTCGATGAAACCAACCGTATGATGCGGATGGTGACAGATCTCTTGCATCTCTCTCGTATTGATAATGCGACCACTCAGTTAGATGTGGAATTGATTAATTTTACAGCATTCATCACCTTTATTCTCAACCGCTTTGATAAGATGAGAAGCCAGGATGACGAGAAAAAATATGAGCTTGTCAGAGATTACCCTATTAATTCAGTTTGGATCGAGATTGATACCGATAAGATGACTCAGGTGATTGATAATATTCTTAACAATGCCATTAAGTACTCACCAGATGGTGGGAAAATCACTGTCAGCATGAAAACTACTGATGACCAGATGATTTTATCCATCAAAGACCAAGGTCTAGGTATTCCAAAGCAAGATTTGCCGAAGATTTTTGACCGCTTCTACCGTGTGGATCGTGCAAGAAGCCGGGCTCAAGGTGGAACTGGTCTAGGTCTGGCGATCGCAAAAGAAATCATCAAACAACACAATGGCTTTATATGGGCCAAAAGTGAATACGGTAAGGGCTCAACCTTTACCATAGTGCTCCCTTATGATAAGGATGCCGTAAAAGAAGAAATATGGGAGGACGAAATAGAAGACTAGAATGAGTGAAAAAGGCTTTAAATACAGTATTTTAGCATCAGGTTCCAGTGGAAATTCCTTTTATCTGGAAACCCCAAAAAAGAAAATCCTAGTAGATGCAGGCCTGTCTGGTAAGAAAATTACAAGTCTGCTAGCTGAAATCAATCGCAAACCAGAAGATCTGGATGCGATTTTGATTACGCATGAGCACTCAGACCATATCCATGGAGTCGGTGTCTTGGCTCGTAAATATGGCATGGATCTTTACGCCAATGAAAAGACTTGGCAGGCTATGGAAAATAGTAAGTATCTTGGCAAGGTTGATTCTTCGCAAAAGCATATCTTTGAAATGGGCAAAACCAAAACCTTTGGTGATATCGATATTGAGAGTTTTGGTGTTAGCCATGATGCGGCAGCACCACAGTTTTACCGATTTATGAAAGACGACAAGAGCTTCGTTATGCTGACCGATACAGGTTATGTAAGTGACCGTATGGCAGGAATTGTCGAGAATGCGGACGGCTACCTCATCGAGTCCAACCACGATGTGGAGATTTTGCGAGCAGGATCTTACGCTTGGCGTCTCAAACAGCGAATCCTGTCGGATCTCGGTCACCTCTCTAACGAAGACGGTGCTGAAGCCATGATTCGTGCAATGGGAAATCGAACCAAGAAAATTTATCTTGGTCACTTGTCCAAAGAGAACAATATCAAGGAGCTGGCTCACATGACCATGGTCAACCAGCTAGCCCAAGCGGATTTGGGAGTCGGAGTAGACTTTAAAGTTTACGATACCTCACCAGATACTGCAACACCATTGACAGATATATAAAAAAGAAGGCGAGTGCCTTCTTTTGTTGTTTTTTTACAATCCAGCAAAGTCCTTGATTTCTTGTGCTGACATGGAAGAGTCGCAACGGACATTGATTTGTCCATCAGCAATGTGAACAAATCCTGGTACGGTTGGAATTCCGTAGCGTGAGCGGAATTCTTGTAACTCATTTAGTTGGCTTGGTTCTTCACTGTTGATGAAGTAGATGTGAGCTTTAGTTTCAGCTACGACACCTGCCAAGGTACCAGCAAATTTACGGCAGTAAGGGCAAGTTTTGCGACCGATAAAGAAGGTTGCAGTTTCTTTCTTATCAAGAGCTTCTTGCGCACGCGCAACTGTAGTGACTTCAAGGTCTTTAATGTTTTCTAAAAATTGTTCCATGAGATTACCTCGCTTTCATTGATAAGTCTAGTATGCCATAAAGTTTCTAAAAATGCTCAGATTTGATACGAAAAAAGATGAGATTGGTTGGTCTCATCTTTTATAATTTCTTATTTTACAAACGCATTGATTTCTGCTTCGATGTTGGCAATCTTAGCTTGTGAATCTTCATTGCTTTCACCCACAACGGCAATGTAGAACTTGATTTTTGGTTCTGTACCTGAAGGGCGAACTGCAATCCATGAACCGTCAGCAAGTGTATATTTCAACACATCACTTGGAGGAGTTGTCAAGTTTGTAACAGTACCATCAGCAACAGTAGCAGTTTGAGCCTTGAAGTCTTCTACGACAGTGATAGCTGTTGCATTCCATTCTTTTGGAGCATTGTTACGGAACTTAGCCATGATTTCCTTGATTTGTTCTGCACCATCAACACCAGAAAGGGTAACAGAGATAGTCTTTTCAGCGTAGTAGCCGTATTCTTTGTAGATTTCTTCGATACCGTCAGCAAGTGTCAAACCACGTGAACGGTAGTAGGCAGCAAGTTCAGCAACGACAAGAACGGCTTGGATAGCATCTTTATCACGTACGAATGGTTTAATCAAGTAACCGAAGCTTTCTTCAAATCCCATCATGTAAGTGTGATTGTGTTTTTCTTCAAATTCTTGGATTTTCTCTGCGATGAATTTGAAACCTGTCAAAACGTTGAACATGGTTGCGCCGTAGCTTTCAGCAATCTTCGTTACCAAGTCAGTTGATACGATGGATTTGCAGAGAGCTGCATTTTCAGGAAGAGTTCCAGCATTTTTGTGGGCTTCCAAGATGTATTTAGCCATGATAGCACCGATTTGGTTACCTGAAAGGTTAAGGTAGCTACCATCTTTTTGAAGAACTTCAACACCAACACGGTCAGCGTCAGGGTCAGTTGCAACAAGCACATCTGCACCAACTTGACGACCAAGTTCTTCAGCAAGGGCGAAGGCTGCTTGGCTTTCTGGGTTTGGAGATTTTACAGTTGAGAAGTCAGGATCAGCAGTTGCTTGTGCTTCAACAACTTGAACAGAGTCAAATCCTGCTTGAGCAAGAGCACGACGAGCCAACATTTCACCCGTACCATGAAGTGGTGTGTAGACAATCTTCATGTCTTTACCGAATTCTTCGATCAAGGCTGGGTTGATGTTTACGTCTTTAACTTCTTTAAGGTATTCTGCATCAACAGCTTCGCCGATAACTTCAATCAAGCCAGAAGCTTTTTCCGCTTCTACATCGGCAACTTCCACAGCGAATGGATTTTCGATAGCACGAATGTAAGTAGTCAAAGCGTCCGCGTCATGTGGAGGCATTTGTCCACCGTCTTCACCGTAAACCTTGTAACCGTTAAATGGAGCAGGGTTATGGCTGGCAGTAATCATGATACCTGCAAAACAGTTGAGGTGACGAACTGCAAATGACAGTTCTGGAGTTGGACGGAGGCTTTCAAATACGTAAGATTTGATACCGTGTTTAGCAAGAACTGCCGCAGATTCAAAGGCAAACTCAGGTGAGAAGTGACGGCTATCGTAGGCAATTGCTACACCACGTTCTTTTTCGTTTCCACCTTTTGACTCAATCAAACGAGCCAAACCTTCGGTAGCTTGACGAACAACGTAGATATTGATGCGGTTTGTACCAGCACCGATCAAACCACGCATACCAGCGGTACCAAATTCAAGATTGGTATAAAAGGCATCTTCCTTTGTTTTTTCGTCCATATTGATTAAATCTTGACGAAGGTAGTCTGGAAGGTCAGCAAAATCGACCCATTTTTGATAATTTTCTTGGTAAGTCATAGAGTGTCTCCTTTGTTTATTTGCTTTAATCGCTTTCATTATATCACGATTTGACATTTTAGTAAAACGTTAGCATAACTTAAAATGTAGGAAATTAACTTTTGCACTTTAGCGGGAAAATGGTGGGGACTGTGCTTACTTATACTAAGTTAGGGATGAAAATTAATTATTAGATACTTTATAACATGAAAGTTTATAATTCATTTTGTAGGTTTGTTGAAGAAAAAAATCAAAAATATTGTTATATTCTATTCTTTTTATAAAGAATCCTTTAATGTATCAAATGAACAGATAGAAAAATTTAAGTTAAAACTCTATAAATTTAAGATATTTTGAAAAATTCTGGTTTCTGTTTTGAATTTTATTCTACGTATGGTAAAATATAGTAAATCATTAAAGGAGAATCCATTATGAAAAAAATTCTTAAGCATTCTGCTTTGCTTTTATCAGCTTTAGCACTGGTTGCCTGTGGAGCTTCCAAAAAAGCAAGCGACAATGGTACTGCCTCGAACTCAAACTTTGAAGTTTCAGTAAAAGACGGTATGTTTGTATTGCCTAAAGATGAAGATTCATCTTCAAGCTACCTTGCACTTCAAGTCGAAATCAAGAACAATCGTGATAAACAGTTTAGTTTTACTAGCCAAGATATTACGCTTTATAATGAAAAAGATGAAAAATTACAACCAATTCAAATCTACGAAAGCGACAGTAAAACGAAATTTATGTCATATGGTGACAGTCTTTCTAAAGGAAAGAGTGTTGCTGGTTATGTAGTGTATGAGGTAGACAAGAATGCTAAGTATGAACTCCACTTCGCACCTAGCTTTTATGATGACATCAAAGAGAATTCTAAAAAGAATAACGATGTAGCAATCAAGGTGGATCCAAGTCAGTATGAAGATCATATTGATGAAGCGAAAGATGTAATGAAAAAATATGTCGATGCTGTTTACCTTAATGGGGAAAGTTCTGGTGGTGGAACGAACCTAAGTGCTACTGATAATAAGTCTCAAGTTGTTGCGCTTGCTGATGATAAAAAATCTTCTGATAATAGTGCTGAATTCACAAACGATGCGAAAGCTGATAAAGAAGAGTTTATCAAGAAATTTACAGAATCGTTCGGAAAAGGCTTCTATAACTACAAACCATCTGATTCAGAACTTAGAACATTCGCAGATGCCTACATCAAAGCAAATGCTAAGAGAGCAAAAGTTGATTATAAAGTGAAGACATATTTGCCAGACTATGCTGTTGTTTATGTTAGACCAGAAACAATCGACTTGGATAATTTGAATGTTCATGAATTGAGCCGTAAATTCTATGAAGAAAACAAAGGTAAATATAGCAACTACTCAGAAGCTATGAAAGCTGGTGAGAAGTACATTTTAGAAAATGCACCAAGTCAATTTGATTCAACTCCTCTAGATACAAGCGATAACATGAAAAAAGAGGGTTATGAAATTAAAATGACCAAGAAAGATGGAAAATGGACCATCGATACCTCTTCTAAAAACTATGACTTAAAAGATATGGCTCGCAC
This sequence comes from Streptococcus sp. GMD4S, assembly GCF_000296955.1. Classification (NCBI taxonomy): domain Bacteria; kingdom Bacillati; phylum Bacillota; class Bacilli; order Lactobacillales; family Streptococcaceae; genus Streptococcus; species Streptococcus sp. GMD4S. The sequence goes on along the minus strand of NZ_AJRE01000028.1, from coordinate 42,805 downwards.
ATTCCGTGGAGGCATTGGATACTAAGATGAAAGGTTCGGGTATACTACTCGAACTTTTTTCATTGCAATTGTGCAAAAGAGAAAAAGATAGTAAAATAGAGATATGATTATTTTACAAGCTAATAAAATTGAACGATCTTTTGCTGGTGAGGTTCTTTTTGATAATATTAATCTGCAGGTAGATGAACGAGACCGGATTGCTCTTGTTGGGAAAAATGGTGCAGGTAAGTCTACTCTTTTAAAGATTTTGGTTGGAGAAGAGGAGCCAACTAGTGGAGAAATCAATAAGAAAAAAGATATTTCTCTGTCTTACCTAGCCCAAGATAGCCGTTTTGAGTCTGAAAATACCATTTATGATGAAATGCTCCATGTCTTTGATGACTTGCGTCGGACAGAGACACAACTGCGTCAGATGGAGTTGGAGATGGGTGAAAAGTATGGTGAAGATCTAGATAAACTGATGGCGGATTATGATCGTTTATCAGAGAATTTCCGTCAGGCTGGTGGCTTTACCTACGAAGCTGATATCCGCGCTATCTTGAATGGTTTCAAGTTTGACGAGTCTATGTGGCAGATGAAAATTGCTGAGCTTTCAGGTGGTCAAAATACTCGGCTTGCTCTGGCCAAAATGCTCCTTGAAAAACCAAATCTCTTGGTCTTGGACGAGCCGACCAACCACTTGGATATTGAAACCATTGCCTGGTTGGAAAATTACCTAGTCAACTACAGTGGCGCTCTCATCATTGTTAGTCACGACCGTTATTTCTTGGACAAGGTTGCAACAATTACGCTCGATTTGACCAAGCATTCTTTGGATCGCTATGTGGGGAATTACTCTCGTTTTGTTGAACAAAAAGAGCAAAAACTAGCAACTGAGGCAAAAAACTATGAGAAACAGCAGAAGGAAATCGCTGCTCTGGAAGATTTTGTTAATCGCAATCTAGTAAGAGCTTCGACAACCAAACGTGCCCAATCGCGCCGTAAACAACTGGAAAAAATGGAGCGATTGGATAAACCTGAAGCTGGTAAGAAATCAGCTAATATGACCTTCCAGTCTGAAAAAACATCTGGTAATGTTGTCCTGACAGTTGAAAATGCAGCCATTGGTTATGATGGGGAAATTTTGTCAGAACCGATAAATCTTGACCTTCGCAAGATGAATGCTGTTGCTATCGTTGGACCAAACGGTATTGGGAAGTCAACCTTTATCAAGTCAATAGTAGACCAGATTCCTCTTATCAAAGGAGAGAAGCGTTTTGGAGCAAATGTTGAGGTTGGTTACTATGACCAGACTCAAAGCAAGCTAACACCAAGCAATAGTGTCCTAGATGAACTTTGGAATGATTTTAAACTAACACCAGAGGTTGAAATCCGTAATCGACTTGGAGCCTTCCTTTTCTCAGGAGATGATGTTAAGAAATCAGTTGGCATGCTGTCAGGTGGCGAAAAAGCTCGTTTGTTACTTGCCAAACTTTCTATGGAAAACAACAACTTTTTAATTCTTGACGAGCCGACCAACCACTTGGATATTGATAGCAAGGAAGTGCTAGAAAATGCCTTGATTGACTTTGATGGGACCCTTCTTTTCGTCAGTCACGACCGTTACTTTATCAATCGTGTAGCCACTCATGTTTTGGAATTGTCCGAGAGTGGTTCAACCCTCTACCTTGGAGATTATGACTACTATGTTGAAAAGAAAGCAGAAGTAGAAATGACTCAGACAAAAGAAGCTTCAACTAGTAATCAAGCAAAAGAAACAAGTCCAGTTAATGACTACCAAGCTCAGAAAGAAAGTCAGAAAGAAGCCCGTAAGCTCATGCGACAAATCGAAAATCTAGAAGCTGAAATTGAAGAGTTAGAAACTCAAAGTCAAGCCATTTCTGAACAAATGCTGGAAACCAACGATGCTGAAAAGCTCATGGAATTGCAGGCTGAACTGGACAAAATTAGCCATCGTCAAGAAGAAGCTATGCTTGAGTGGGAAGAATTATCAGAGCAGGTGTAAGAAATGAAACATCTTGGAAAGGTATTTCGTGAATTTCGAACAAGTGGGAAATACTCCTTAAAAGAGGCGGCAGGTAAATCATGTTCAACTTCTCAATTATCTCGCTTCGAGCTTGGGGAGTCTGATCTGGCAGTTTCTCGTTTCTTTGAGATTTTGGACAATATTCATGTGACTATTGAGAATTTCATGGACAAGGCTAGGGATTTTCAAAATCATGAACATGTTGCCTTAATGGCACAGATTATTCCGCTTTACTACTCAAATGATATTGCAGGTTTTCAAAAGCTTCAAAGAGAACAACTTGAAAAGTCTAAGAGATCGACAACTCCCCTCTATTTTGAGCTGAATTGGATTCTGCTACAGGGTTTGATTTGTCAAAGAGATGCTCGTTACAGGATGAGGCAGAGTGATTTGGAAAAGGTGGCAGATTATCTTTTTCAAACAGAAGAATGGACCATGTATGAGTTGATTCTTTTCGGAAATCTCTATACTTTCTACAATGTGGACTATGTAGCTCGGATTGGCAGAGAAGTCATGGAGCGGGAAGACTACTACAAGGAAATTGGTCGGCATCGTAAACTCGTTTTGATTTTAGCTCTTAACTGTTACCAGCATTGTTTGGAAAATCGATCCTTTGCGGATGCGGACTATTTTGAGGGCTATGTGGAGAAGTTAATTGGAAATGGTATCAAGCTTTATGAGCGCAATATCTTCCATTATCTCAAAGGTTTCGCCCTCTACCAGAGAGACTTGAAAGAAGAAGGTTGTAGTCAGATGCGGGAGGCCATGCATATTTTTGCTGTGCTTGGACTTCCAGAGCAAGTGGCTTACTATCAGGAACATTATGAAAAATTTGTAAATCCTTAAATTTCCCAAATAAGGGAAAAATAAAGAGACTCCTTTCAGTTTTGATACAATAGTTTCAAAATTTGAGAGGGGTTTTTTATATGAATCGACATGCAATCCAGTTGATTAGTCGTGGTGCTATTAATAAAATAGGAAATATGCTCTATGATTATGGAAACAGTGTTTGGTTGGCATCAATGGGAACGATAGGGCAGACTGTTCTTGGGATTTATCAAATTTCTGAACTCGTCACATCGATTCTGGTCAATCCCTTTGGCGGAGTGATTTCAGACCGATTTTCGCGTCGCAAAATTTTGATGACGACAGACTTGATTTGTGGCGTTCTTTGCTTAGCTATTTCTTTCATCAGAGATGATAGCTTGATGATTGCTGCCTTGATTTTTGCCAATATTGTTCAGGCGGTTGCCTTTGCATTTTCTCGTACATCTAACAAAGCCATTATAACTGAGGTTGTAGAGAAAGACGAGATTGTGACCTATAACTCTCGCTTGGAGTTAGTTTTACAGGTTGTAGGAGTCAGTTCTCCGGTGCTTTCTTTTCTCGTTTTACAATTTGCCAGTCTCCATATGACGCTCGTTTTAGATGCCATTAGTTTTTTTATCGCATTTACCTTAGTAGCTTTTCTCCCAAAAAAAGAGACTCAGGAACAAGAGAAAAAGACTTTCAGCTGGAAAAATATTTTTGCTGATATGAAAGAAGGGATTCGCTATATTTGGCGCCAGCAAGAGATCTTTTTCCTTTTGGTAGTAGCTTCCAGTGTTAATTTCTTTTTTGCAGCTTTTGAATTTCTCCTCCCTTTTTCAAATCGACTATACGGGGTAGAAGGAGCTTATGCAACTATTTTAACTATGGGCGCTATTGGTTCGATTATTGGAGCTCTTCTAGCTAGTAAAATAAAGGCAAGTGTTTATAATCTTTTGATTCTATTGGCTTTAACTGGAGTTGGAGTTTTTATGATGGGATTACCACTGCCAACTTTTCTCTCCTTTTCTGGAAATTTAGTTTGTGAACTGTTTATGACGATTTTTAATATTCACTTTTTTACTCAGGTTCAAACCAAGGTTGAGGGGGAATACTTGGGAAGAGTACTAAGCACCATTTTTACCTTAGCCATCCTATTTATGCCGATTGCAAAAGGCTTTATGACGGTGCTACCAAGTGTCCATCTCTCTTCTTTTCTGATAATTGGAAGCGGTGTTATCATCCTGTCTTGTTTATCCCTCGTTTATGTGCGAAGTCATTTTAAAAAAGAGTTATAATTTCTCTTTTTTAGAAAATATTTCATTACGAATCATTTTTCAGTCCTTCTCTATTGTGAGGAGGGCTTGCTTTGTGGTAAAATGGGATTATGAATGAAAGAATGAATGAGTTAGTTGCCTTACTCAACCGCTATGCGACCGAGTACTATACGAGTGACAATCCCTCGGTTTCAGATAGCGAGTATGATCGTCTCTACCGAGAGTTGGTTGAGTTGGAAGCCGCCTATCCAGATCAAGTTTTAGCGGATAGTCCAACTCATCGTGTTGGTGGTAAGGTTTTAGATGGTTTTGAAAAATACAGTCATCAGTATCCTCTATACAGTTTGCAGGATGCTTTTTCACGTGAAGAGTTAGAAGCTTTTGATGCGCGTGTGCGAAAGGAATTACCCCAACCGACCTATATTTGTGAGCTGAAAATCGATGGTTTGTCTATCTCGCTTACGTATGAAAAGGGGATTTTGGTTGTTGGTGCCACACGTGGGGATGGTTCTGTTGGTGAAAATATCACCGAAAACCTCAAGCGTGTCAAGGACATTCCTTTGACCTTGCCCGAAGAACTAGATATCACCGTTCGTGGAGAGTGTTACATGCCACGCGCTTCATTTGACCAGGTCAACCAAGCTCGCCAAGAAAATGGAGAGCCTGAATTTGCTAATCCTCGTAACGCAGCTGCAGGAACCCTCCGTCAGCTGGATACAGCAGTAGTGGCCAAACGCAATCTTGCGACTTTCCTCTATCAAGAAGCCAGCCCTTCTACTCGTGATAGTCAAGAAAAAGTCTTGGAGCATCTTGAACAGCTTGGTTTTGTAGTTAATCCTAAACGAATATTGGCTAAAAGTATAGATGAGATATGGGATTTCATCCAAGAAGTAGGACAAGAACGGGAGAAACTTCCTTACGATATTGATGGAGTGGTCATCAAGGTCAACGACCTAGCAGGTCAAGAAGAACTCGGCTTTACTGTTAAAGCGCCCAAGTGGGCAATCGCCTATAAATTTCCCGCTGAAGAAAAAGAAGCCCAGCTCCTTTCAGTTGACTGGACAGTAGGTCGTACGGGTGTTGTGACTCCGACTGCCAATCTAACACCTGTTCAGCTTGCTGGGACAACTGTTAGCCGTGCAACATTGCATAATGTAGATTATATTGCTGAAAAGGATATCCGCAAAGATGATACGGTTATCGTTTATAAGGCTGGAGATATCATCCCTGCTGTTCTGCGTGTGGTAGAGTCTAAACGTGTTTCTGAAGAAAAACTAGATATTCCGACTAACTGTCCGAGCTGTGACAGTCAGTTGCTTCATTTTGAAGATGAAGTGGCTCTTCGTTGTATCAATCCACGCTGTCCTGCCCAAATCATGGAAGGTTTGATTCACTTTGCCTCTCGAGATGCTATGAATATTACGGGTCTTGGTCCATCTATCGTCGAAAAGCTTTTTGCTGCTAATCTGGTTAAGGATGTGGCAGATATTTACCGTTTGAAAGAAAACGATTTCCTTCTTTTAGAAGGCGTCAAGGAAAAGTCTGCTTCTAAACTATATCAGGCCATTCAAGCATCCAAGGAAAACTCTGCTGAAAAGCTCTTGTTTGGTCTGGGAATTCGCCATGTCGGAAGCAAGGCTAGCCAACTCTTGCTCCAACATTTCCACTCTATTGAAAATCTAGCCCAAGCAGACCCAGAGGAAGTAGCAAGTATCGAGAGCTTGGGTGGAGTGATTGCCCAAAGCCTTCAGACTTACTTTGCTACAGAAGGATCGAAGATTCTCTTAGATGAGTTGAAAGAAGCTGGAGTCAATCTGGACTACAAGGGACAGACAGTAGTAGCAGATGCGGCCTTGTCAGGTTTGACAGTTGTATTAACAGGAAAATTGGAACGTCTCACGCGCTCAGAAGCCAAAAGCAAACTCGAAAGTCTGGGTGCCAAAGTCACAGGCAGTGTTTCTAAGAAAACGAATCTTGTCGTAGCAGGAGCAGATGCAGGAAGCAAGCTCCAAAAAGCACAAGAACTTGGTATCGAAGTTCGAGATGAAGCTTGGCTAGAAAGTTTGTAAAGAATAGTTGAAAACTAGATGTTAGATAGTCTGGAACTATCTCTCCTGATGTGTTTTTATATCTATTAATGCTATTCTCTATTGTGCTGAAATTCCCGCTAAATTCTTCAGCACCACATAAAAAAATTGAAATTAGGAATTAGGAAAAGAAATGTATAGATACCCAGTAGTCATCCATTTTCACCGAAAAAATGGGGATTATGATGCTTGTTCATTCAGTAGAAAACAGGCAGATGTTAAAGAAAATTTGTATTATGAAAATGATTATTTTGGTGCAAAATTCTCCTTTACAGTTACAAGTGTAGAAAGGCTCGATACTCTGAACTTTTCTGTAGAAATAGATGGAAAGACAAAAGATTATCTCCTACGGTTTAACTACTATCCACTGTTGACTGAGGTTTGGATTTTGGATGGTGATGAGACGGTTTATTATTCTGAAAATCCAGCCATTGCAAGTTCTTGCTATAAAGATCGAAACCCGTTTGCTTTTGATAAAGCCTTTCACAGTGAAAGTTTTGATCACCATTGGGGATACCAAGGAGAGTTGGGGTATAGTATCTCTGACTACCAGACAAGCTTTAAACTCTGGGCTCCAACAGCTACAGCAGTTCAAGTGGTCGTTTATGAAAATACAAGTAACGACGCGCCGATTTGGAAAACCTTTAATCTTGAGCGTGGTAATAGCTATTCATATAGTCATAAGTACAATACCATTGGTGTTTGGAGTGTAGACCTGGATGAAAATCTTGCAGGTAAAGCCTATCAGTATCAGATTGAGTTTCCGCACCACCAGACCTTGATACGAGACCCATACACTATCGCTACAAGTCCTGATGGGAAACGTTCTGTCATCCTATCTCAGCAAGATAGACAGGTAGAAGGATTTAAAGTCAAACATGGGACAGACGCCCTTTGGCGTTTGGAAAATCCATGTAAAGCCGTTATCTGTGAGATGCACATTCGTGATTTTACAAAATCGCCGACATCTGGAGTTCCAGAAAACCTTCGAGGGACCTTCCTTGGGGCTGCCCAGACTGGAACGGTTAACCAGTATGGTCAAGCAACAGCCTTTGATTATATCAAAGAACTCGGCTGTAATTATGTTCAACTCCAACCAATCTTTGATCGCCATAAGGAATATGACGAGGACGGGAATGTAACCTATAACTGGGGTTATGACCCTCAAAACTACAATGCGCCAGAACCAAGTTTCTCTAGTAATCTAGATGATCCTGGACAGGTTATTCGAGACCTCAAGACCATGATTCAGGCATATCATGATGCGGGAATCGGTGTCATTATGGATGTCGTTTACAACCATACCTTCTCAACGGTTGATGCACCTTTCCAAACAACTGTTCCCGATTATTACTATCGTATGAATCCAGATGGAACCTTCCAAAACGGTACAGGTGTTGGAAATGAAACCGCAAGCGAACACGAAATGTACCGCAAGTATATGATTGACTCACTCCTTTATTGGGTGAAAGAATACAATATTGACGGATTCCGTTTCGACTTGATGGGAATTCACGATGTTAAAACCATGCAGGCGATTCGCTGGGCACTTGATGAAGTTGATCCCCGTATTATCACCTATGGAGAAGGCTGGGATATGGGGACAGGTCTTGCACCTTATGATAAGGCCAAGAAGGACAATGCCTACCAGATGCCAAATATCGGATTCTTCAACGATGATCAGCGTGATGCCATCAAAGGAGGAGAAGTTTACGGCTCAATCAAGGCAGGATTTGTTAGCGGTGCAGCTACAGAACCGATTGTAGCCAAAGCTATTCTTGGTAGCCGAGAGTTGGGTTCATATCTTAGTCCAAACCAAGTTCTTAACTACGTGGAAGCTCATGATAATTACAACTTGCATGATTTGTTAGCAACCCTTCACCCAGATCACAGTTCAGATAAGATTATGCGTCAGGTCGAGACAGCAACAGCGATGAGCATTCTTATGCAAGGGATGTCCTTTATAGAGCTGGGGCAAGAATTTGGTCGCACCAAGCTCCTTGCTACAGGAGAAAATGGCGAGCTGACTCCAGCAGATAGAGAACGGGCTATGAATAGTTACAATGCTCCAGATAGTGTCAACCAGGTCAACTGGGATTTAATCAATGAGAGACAAGAGAGCATTGACTTTATTCGCCAGATTATTCGCCTAAAAACACAAAGGCGTGCTTTCTCTTATCCTACATACGAAGAAGTTTATCGTCATGTTTTCGTCCATACAGCTGCTGAAAATAGTGGTTGGATTGTTTACGAAATTCACGGTGGAACAGAGCACTTATTGGTGGTATTCAATGCCAAGGGAACTTCTTTCTACTTTGAAAATGCAGGAAATCTTGAAATGCTTGTGTCCAATAGTCGTTCTAAAGAGTCTAATGTGATTGATGATATCAGCGTTGCAGTCTTGAAGGTACTTTCATAGTAAATGCAGCAAAAAGGTTTAGTTAAAACTAGACCTTTTTTGATTTTTATTGAAAAACCAATATCTAATAGGAATAAATTTCAAATAATTTGAAGAATCAAGTTTGTGAAAAAAATATCAATATTTTCCAAAAAGGGGTTGTAATTTTCTGAAAATTTGATAAAATAAGTTTTAATCATTTTCAGGAGGAAGAGAATTTGACACATTATCAGAATTTAGTGAATGGAAAATGGAAATCATCAGAGAATGAAATTGCCATCTATTCTCCCATCAATCAAGAAAAGTTGGGGACAGTACCCGCTATGAGTCAGGCTGAAGTAGATGAGGCTATGGAAGCAGCGCGTACAGCTCTCCCAGCATGGCGTGATTTAGCACCAGTTGAGCGTGCAGCCTATTTGCATAAGACAGCAGACATTTTGGAACGTGACAAAGAAAAAATTGGTACCATTCTTGCTAAAGAGGTTGCAAAAGGGATTAAAGCAGCCATTGGAGAAGTAGTACGTACAGCAGAATTGATTCGTTTTGCTGCCGAGGAAGGTCTCCGTATCACTGGACAAGCAATGGAAGGTGGCGGTTTTGAAGCTGCAAGTAAAAATAAACTAGCCGTTGTCCGTCGTGAACCAGTTGGTGTCGTTTTAGCTATTGCACCATTTAACTATCCAGTCAACCTTTCTGGATCTAAGATTGCTCCGGCTTTGATTGCAGGAAATGTCGTTATGTTCAAACCCCCAACACAAGGATCTATTTCTGGCCTCTTGCTAGCTAAAGCATTTGACGAAGCAGGAATCCCAGCAGGTGTCTTTAACACCATCACTGGACGTGGTTCTGAAATCGGAGACTACATCATCGAACACAAGGAAGTGAACTTCATTAACTTTACAGGTTCAACACCGATTGGTGAGCGTATTGGTCGTTTAGCTGGTATGCGCCCGATTATGCTTGAACTTGGTGGGAAAGATGCAGCAATTGTCTTAGAAGATGCAGATTTAGAAAATGCAGCTAAGCAAATCGTAGGTGGTGCCTTTAGCTACTCTGGTCAGCGTTGTACCGCTATCAAACGTGTTTTGGTTGTGGAAAGCGTAGCAGACAGATTGGCAGAATTGCTCCAAGCTGAAGTTGCTAAGCTAACAGTCGGTGATCCATTTGACAATACAGATATCACACCTGTTATTGACAATGCTTCAGCTGATTTCATCTGGGGATTGATTGAAGATGCTCAGGAAAAAGGAGCCAAAGCGCTCAGTCCAATCAAACGTGAGAATAATCTCATTTGGCCAGGACTTTTTGATTATGTCACAAGAGACATGAAATTAGCCTGGGAAGAACCATTTGGACCTGTTCTCCCAATTATCCGAGTTGCAGATGCCAATGAAGCGTTAGAAATTGCTAATGAATCAGAGTTCGGTCTTCAATCTTCAGTCTTTACAAATGACTTTAAGAAGGCGTTTGAAATTGCTGAAAAACTTGAAGTGGGTACCGTTCATATTAATAATAAAACACAGCGTGGACCAGATAATTTCCCATTCCTTGGTGTAAAGGGTTCTGGTGCAGGAGTACAAGGAATTAAATATAGTATCGAAGCGATGACAAATGTTAAATCCATTGTTTTTGATGTGAAATAATTTATAAAATTAGGAAATTACCTTCCTGATTTTATTTTTTACTAAAAATACAGTTAAAAATTGATAAAAAACGAATATTCTGGTATTATAATAAAAAAATATATGGAAATTGTTTCGTATTCTATTTTCAGGATATCTTTTTTAAAATGCTAGGTAATTTTTTGAAGGCTTTCATAAAAAAATATGATTTCCTTCGTAAATTACTTGAAAGTTATCTTAAAAGAGTGTATAATAGAATTATAGAAAACGCTTACAAAAGAAAGGGGATTGAATGAATAATCAAGAAGCATTAAGAACCTTTACTACAGGTGAGAACTTTCACCTCCAGCATTATTTAGGAGCGCATAGAGAGGAGAAAAACGGAGAAATAGGCTATACCTTTAGGGTTTGGGCACCAAATGCACAAGCAGTTCATCTAGTTGGTGATTTTACTAATTGGGTTGAGAATCAAATTCCTATGGTTCGTAATGAAGCAGGTGTTTGGGAAGTCTTTACGAGTCAAGCTCAGGAAGGTCAGATTTATAAATATCATATCACGCGTGCAAATGGTCACCAGATTATGAAGATTGATCCGTTGGCAGTTTATTTTGAAGCTAGACCGGGCACAGGAGCAGTTCTGACCAATATCCGTGAAAAGAAATGGAAAGATGGTCTTTGGCTAGCACGTCGCAAACGTTTGGGATTTTTCGAGAGACCAGTTAATATATACGAGGCCCATGCAGGATCTTGGAAGAGAAATCCAGATGGTAGTCCCTATACTTTTTCACAACTGAAGGACGAGTTGATTCCATACTTGGTTGAGATGAACTATACACATATTGAGTTCATGCCTTTAATGGCTCACCCACTTGGATTGAGCTGGGGCTATCAACTTATGGGTTACTTTGCTTTTGAACATTCCTATGGCAGACCTGAGGAATTCCAAGATTTCGTTGAAGAGTGTCATATAAATAATATCGGTGTTATCGTAGACTGGGTTCCAGGTCATTTCACTATTAATGATGATGCATTAGCATATTATGACGGCACACCAACTTTTGAATACCAAGATCACAACAAGGCTCATAACTACGGTTGGGGTGCGCTGAATTTTGACCTCGGGAAAAATGAGGTCCAGTCTTTCTTGATTTCAAGTATTAAATTTTGGATTGATTTTTACCACTTAGATGGTATTCGGGTCGATGCAGTGAGCAATATGCTGTATCTAGATTATGATAATGCTCCTTGGACTCCAAACAAAGACGGTGGAAACCTTAACTATGAGGGTTATTATTTCCTTCAACGTTTGAACACAGTGATTAAGTTAGCTCATCCAGATATCATGATGATTGCAGAAGAAAGTTCATCAGCGACAAAGATTACTGGCATGAAAGAAATGGGTGGTCTTGGCTTTGACTATAAATGGAATATGGGCTGGATGAACGATATTCTCCGTTTCTACGAGGAAGATCCGATTTATCGCAAGTATGACTTTAATCTTGTGACTTTCAGCTTTATGTATGTTTTCAATGAAAACTATCTCCTACCTTTCTCACATGATGAGGTAGTTCATGGTAAGAAGAGTATGATGCATAAGATGTGGGGAGATCGCTACAATCAGTTCGCTGGTTTGCGCAATCTTTACACCTATCAAATTTGTCATCCAGGTAAGAAACTCTTGTTCATGGGTAGTGAGTACGGGCAATTCCTCGAGTGGAAGTCTGAGGAGCAGTTGGAGTGGTCTAATCTAGAAGATCCGATGAATGCCAAGATGAAGCATTTCACTTCACAACTGAATCAATTCTATAAAGAGCATCGTTGTCTGTGGGAAATTGATACTAGTTATGATGGTATCGAGATTATCGATGCTGATAATAGAGATCAGAGTGTCCTTTCCTTTATTCGTAAGGGCAAGAAGGACGAAGTATTAGTCTGTGTCTTTAATATGGCACCAGTTGAACGTAAGGACTTTACGATTGGTTTACCTGTTGCAGGTATTTACGAAGAGGTTTGGAATACAGAACTAGAAGAATGGGGAGGTGTGTGGAAAGAGCACAATCAAACAGTTCAGACTCAAGAAGGCTTATGGAAAGATTATGAGCAGACTTTGACCTTTACCCTGCCTGCCATGGGAGCAAGCATCTGGAAGATCAAGCGTCGTTTGAAACCAACCAAGAAAAAAGAATAATGGGCTGATGATGATATTTTTTAGATTTTAAAAACGGATGTACTTGTATTGGACTTGAAACACAAGAGAAATGGATTTCCTATTATTTTTATAAAAAAGTTTGACTTCCGACCTTCTTTCGATTTTAACGTTCACATGTCTTTATAAAGGAGTAGAAAATGAAGAATGAAATGCTAGCTTTGATCCTTGCGGGTGGGCAAGGAACTCGTCTCGGAAAACTCACTCAAAGCATTGCCAAACCGGCAGTGCAATTCGGTGGGCGCTACCGTATCATTGACTTTGCTCTTTCCAACTGTGCAAACTCTGGAATCCATAATGTTGGTGTGATTACGCAGTACCAACCTCTTGCTTTGAACAACCATATCGGAAATGGTTCTAGCTGGGGATTGGATGGTATCAGTTCAGGCGTTTCTATTTTACAACCTTATTCAGCCAGCGAAGGAAACCGTTGGTTTGAAGGGACTAGTCACGCTATCTACCAAAACATTGACTACATCGACAGTGTTAATCCTGAGTATGTTTTGATTCTTTCTGGTGACCACATCTACAAGATGGACTACGATGATATGCTTCAGTCCCATAAGGATAACAATGCCAGTTTGACAGTAGCTGTCCTAGACGTACCTCTCAAAGAAGCTAGCCGTTTTGGTATCATGAACACAGATGCCAATAACCGTATCGTTGAATTCGAGGAAAAACCTGCGCAACCTAAGTCTACAAAGGCTTCTATGGGAATTTATATCTTTGACTGGAAACGACTTCGCAATATGCTTGTTGTTGCTGAAAAGAGCAATGTGGATATGTCAGACTTTGGGAAGAACGTTATCCCTAACTATCTCGAGTCTGGTGAAAGTGTCTATGCTTATGAATTTAATGGCTACTGGAAAGATGTTGGTACGATTGAGTCACTTTGGGAAGCCAATATGGAGTACATTTCGCCAGAAAATGCCTTGGATAGCCGCAATCGTCAGTGGAAAATTTACTCAAGAAACTTGATCTCACCACCCAACTACTTTGGAGCACATGCACACGTTGAGGATTCATTGGTCGTGGATGGCTGTTTTGTAGATGGAACGGTTAAACGTTCGATTCTTTCAACAGAAGCACAGGTTCGTGAAGGAGCCGAGGTCGTTGATTCAGTCATCATGAGTGGGGCTATTATTGGCCATGGAGCAAAGATTACTCGTGCTATTATTGGTGAAGGTGCCATTATTGCAGACGGCGTAGAGATTGACGGAACTGACGAAGTACAAGTAGTAGGATACAATGAAGTAGTGGGGGTAGCAACAGATGAAGATTGATAAATATTCAGCCATTTTAGGAAACACAGTTGGTTTTCATGATATGTCAACATTAACAGAACACCGTCCGGTAGCTAGCTTACCTTTCGGTGGGAAATACCGTTTGATTGACTTCCCCCTTTCCAGTCTTGCAAATGCAGGTGTTCGTAGTATCTTTGGTATTTTCCAACAAGATAATATCAGCTCAGTATTCGACCATATCCGTTCAGGTCGTGAGTGGGGCTTGTCCACCCTTCTAAGTCACTACTATCTAGGAATTTACAATACTCGTGTTGAAAGCAGTACAGTTGGAAAAGAGTATTACCAACAGCTTCTTACCTACTTGAGACGTTCAGGTTCAAACCAAACCGTTTCGATTAACTGCGATGTGCTGGTGAATATTGACTTGAATCAAGTCTTCCACCTACACAATACAACGAAAGGTCCGATCACAGTTGTATATAAGAAACTTCCGAAGAAAGACATTTCAGATGTGAATGCTATCTTGGAAATTGATGAAACTGACCATGTTCGTTCGCACAAACTCTTTGATAACAAATCTACGGATGAACTCTTCAACATGTCTACAGATATCTTTGTTGTGGATACTCCTTGGTTGATTGAACGACTTGAAGAAGAGGCTCAGAAAGAATATCCTGAAAAGTTACGCTATGTTCTTCGTGATTTAGCTGCAAAAGAAGGAGCTTTTGCTTACGAATACACAGGCTACTTAGCTAATATTCACTCTGTTCAGTCCTATTATCAAGCAAATATTGATATGCTTGAATCTAAAAAGTTCTATTCTCTCTTCTCACCAAATCAAAAGATTTATACAAAAGTTAAGAATGAAGAACCAACCTACTATGCGAATACTTCAAAAGTAAGAAGTTCTCAGTTTGCTTCTGGTAGTATCATTGAGGGTGAAGTAGTTCAGTCAGTTCTATCTCGTAACATTTATGTTCACAAAGATAGTGTGGTGAAGGACAGCATTTTATTCCCTCGTGTTGTGATTGGGCAAGGTGCCCAGGTTGAATATGCAATTCTAGACAAAGGAGTTGAGGTTGCGGACGGTGTTGTCATTCGAGGCACAGCAGAACATCCAGTTGTAGTGAAGAAGGGTGAAACAGTAACAGAGGACATTTATTCATGAAAATTTTATTTGTAGCGGCAGAAGGAGCACCCTTTTCAAAAACAGGTGGTTTGGGCGATGTCATTGGCGCACTTCCCAAATCACTTGTAAAAGCGGGGCACGAAGTTGCAGTTTTCTTGCCTTATTATGATATGGTAGAAGCTAAGTTCGGCGACCAGATAGAGGATGTTCTCCATTTTGAAGTTAGTGTAGGATGGCGTAGACAGTACTGTGGTATTAAGAAAACGGTCTTGAATGGGGTTACTTTCTACTTCATTGATAATCAGTATTATTTCTTCCGTGGTCATGTGTACGGTGATTTTGACGATGGTGAACGCTTTGCCTTTTTCCAACTGGCTGCTCTTGAAGCTATGGAACGCATCGACTTTATCCCTGACCTTCTCCATGTTCATGATTACCACACAGCCATGATTCCCTTCTTGTTAAAAGAAAAGTACCATTGGATTCAAGCCTATCAAGGAATCAGAACCGTTTTAACCATTCATAATTTGGAATTCCAAGGTCAATTTTCTGAAGGAATGTTGTGGGATTTGTTCGGTGTTGGGTTTGAACGCTATGCTGATGGGACCCTTCGCTGGAATGATTGTCTCAACTGGATGAAAGCAGGTATTCTCTACGCGGATCGTGTCTCAACCGTTTCCCCTAGCTATGCGCACGAGATTATGACCAGTCAGTTTGGTTGCGGTTTGGACCAGATTCTTCGCATGGAGTCAGGTAAGGTTTCAGGTATTGTTAATGGTATTGACGCAGATCTTTATAATCCTCAAACAGACCCACTTTTAGACTATCATTTTGATAAAGAAGATTTGTCTGGAAAAGCTCAAAACAAAGCAAAATTGCAAGAGAGAGTTGGGTTACCTGTACGAGCAGATGTTCCTCTAGTTGGGATTGTCTCTCGTTTGACGCGCCAAAAAGGTTTTGATGTTGTTGTAGAAAGCTTGCATCGTTTCTTACAGGAGGACGTTCAAATAGTCCTTTTAGGAACAGGTGACCCAGCTTTTGAACATTCTTTCTCTTGGTTTGCACAAGTCTATCCAGACAAGCTATCAGCAAATATCACTTTTGACGTCAAACTTGCTCAAGAAATCTACGCAGCTTGTGATCTCTTCCTCATGCCGAGTCGTTTTGAACCATGTGGTTTGTCTCAAATGATGGCGATGCGCTATGGAACTCTACCATTGGTTCATGAGGTTGGTGGACTAAGAGATACAGTTCAATCCTTCAATCCAATCGAAGGAACTGGTACTGGATTTAGCTTTGATAATTTAACACCTTATTGGCTTAACTGGAGTTTCCAAACAGCCTTGGATGTTTATAAGAACCAGCCAGACGTTTGGAGAAATCTACAAAAACAAGCTATGGAATGCGATTTCTCATGGGATACAGCCTGCAAATCTTACCTGGACTTGTACCATAGTTTAGTCAACTAATAGATAAAATCGTATGATTCTTTCATACGATTTTTGGGCTGTTTAGAAAGGAAAGTTTATGTCTCAAGTAAAAGGCTTGTGTGTCATGGACGTTGACGGCACCCTGATAGCAGAAGAAGTGATTGATCTTTTAGGAAAAGAAGCAGGTTGCGAAGAAGAAATATCGCAGATTACAAGCCAGGCAATGCGAGGTGAACTGGACTTTGAAACAAGTTTACGAGCGAGGGTAGCTTTGTTAAAAAGCCTTCCGGTTTCGGTCTTTGATACTGTCATCAAATCCATTCATCTGTCCAAGAATGCCCAAGAATTTATCTCCATACTTCAAAAGAAGGGTATTTTAGTCGGTCTAGTGTCTGGTGGATTTGCACCAATAGTTGAGAGATTAGCAAAATCCCTTGGTATCTCCTATTTCTCCGCCAACCAGTTGGAAGTCAAAGACGGTTTTTTAACAGGTCGACTAGTTGGTGAAATTGTGACAGGTCAAGTAAAACAAGATACTCTTGAGAAATGGAAAAAAGAACTGAAACTTCCCAAAGAAAGAACGATTGCCATCGGTGATGGTGCCAATGACCTCTTGATGTTAAAGTCAGCAGGACGTGGTATTGCATTTTGTGCCAAAGAGGTCGTAAAAACAGAGATAGCTTGTCATGTAGATACGAGGGATTTTTTGGAAGTTCTACCTTTGATTGATTTCTTAGAATGAGAGGAACTATGAAAATTGTAATTGCACCCGATTCTTTTAAAGAAAGTTTGATGGCAGAAGAGGTCGCTCAAGCTATAAAAAGAGGATTCCAAAAATCGATAGCAGATGTAGAATGTCTGCTTTGCCCTGTAGGTGATGGTGGGGAAGGAACTGTAGATGCTATTCGACATTCTCTTGAACTCGAAGAAAAATGGCAAGAAGTGACAGGACCTTTTGGCCAAAAAGAAGCCATGCGCTGCTTTTATAAAGGCCAAATAGCGCTCTTTGAAGTTGCTGACTTGGTTGGTTTAGGAAAGATTCCGCGGGAGAAACGAAATCCCCTTCACATCCAAACCAAAGGTATCGGAGAGTTGATTCGCCATCTCATTGATCTTGGAATGAAAGAAATCTATATCGGTGTAGGTGGTACGGCAAGTAATGATGGTGGAATTGGCATTGCAGCTGCTTTAGGTTATCGTTTTTATGATAAGAATGGAAAGGAATTGCCAGCTTGCGGTCAGACTTTGCTTGAGTTCGAGGCAGTTTCAAATAGCAAGTTGTCTAGGTTTCCTGAAGATGTGAAAATCCGAATTTTAGCAGATGTCGTGAGCCCTCTATGTGGTCATCAAGGGGCAACCTATACATTTGGAAAACAAAAGGGCTTGGAACCTGCTTTGTTTGAGACAGTAGATTTGGCTATACAGCGGTTCTATGGAAAATTTTCACCATCAACCCTCTCTCTTAAAGGAGCAGGAGCCGGCGGTGGGATTGCGGCTGGGCTCTGTGCCTTTGCTGAGGCCACTATCGTATCTGGGATTGACACTTGCTTGGATTTGATTGGCTTTGACAAGAAGGTTGCAGGGGCCGACTTGGTTATCGTTGGAGAAGGTAGACTGGACAGTCAAAGCTTTGTTGGAAAAGCTCCTATCGGTGTAGCAAAAAGAACTCCTGAAGGAGTTCCAGTTATCGCTATTTGTGGTAGTCTTTCCGAGGATTTACCTTCCCTACCATTCGAAAATATACAAGCAGCCTTTTCTATTTTAGAGAAAAGTGAACCTTTGGAAGATAGTTTGAAAAATGCAAGTCTCTATTTGGAGCACACAGCTACTAATATTGGCCGTTTATTAAACATGAGAAATCATTAGCCAAACCATTTTTTCCATACGGATTTTTTAGGAGCCTCTGCCTTTTTCTCCTCCCAAAGACTTGAAAATGCAAGTCTAAGGTCCTTTTCGTCTACTTGAACAGGTTCATTTGTATGAATGACAAGACCGAAAGGAGAGGTGATATGATCGTCTGAAATAATAGTCGCCTGACAGTTGCTTTCCTTTGCTTGTTTTAAGTAAAAGACCTGTTTGTCAAACTCGATACTTGGTGAGATTTTCACAAAAAGTATCTCTACCTTTTCTTGAAAGCTTTCTAAAATAGAGAAAAATCCATGTTCTAATTCAGAACTATTGGCAGTACTGATATCCGCGTAGCCAAGAACTCTTTCCTCGAAAGTCCCGAGATAGCGGCGTTGTTCGTCAGGGTTTAATTTGGGCCCACCATGAGCTTTTTCTAGTAGTTGTTTTGATAAATCTGTCATAAAAACAGTATATCACAAAAATCGCAAGAAAACAGACAAAAGAAAGCGATTACTTTATAAAGTTAAGGAAAATTTGCACAAAGATAACGTTTTTTCTTGAAAAACGCTTATTTTTAAGGTATCATAGAGGTGTAAAAAATTTAACTCAAAGGAGAGTAAAAAATGTCAATTATTACTGATGTTTACGCTCGCGAAGTCCTAGACTCACGCGGTAACCCAACACTTGAAGTAGAAGTTTATACTGAATCAGGTGCTTTCGGACGTGGTATGGTTCCATCAGGAGCTTCTACTGGTGAACACGAAGCAGTTGAACTTCGCGACGGTGACAAATCTCGTTACGGTGGTCTTGGTACACAAAAAGCTGTTGACAACGTAAACAACATCATCGCTGAAGCAATCATCGGCTACGATGTACGTGACCAACAAGCTATCGACCGTGCTATGATCGCACTTGACGGTACTCCTAACAAAGGTAAATTGGGTGCAAACGCAATTCTTGGTGTGTCTATCGCTGTAGCTCGTGCTGCTGCTGACTACCTTGAAATCCCACTTTACAGCTACCTTGGTGGATTCAACACTAAAGTTCTTCCAACTCCAATGATGAACATCATCAACGGTGGTTCTCACTCTGACGCTCCAATCGCTTTCCAAGAATTCATGATCGTACCTGCTGGTGCACCATCATTCAAAGAAGCTCTTCGTTGGGGTGCTGAAATCTTCCACGCTCTTAAGAAAATCCTTAAATCTCGTGGTCTTGAAACAGCCGTAGGTGACGAAGGTGGATTCGCTCCTCGTTTCGAAGGAACTGAAGACGGTGTTGAAACTATCCTTGCTGCGATCGAAGCTGCTGGATATGTTCCTGGTAAAGACGTATTTATCGGATTTGACTGTGCTTCATCAGAATTCTACGATAAAGAACGTAAAGTTTACGACTACACTAAATTCGAAGGTGAAGGAGCTGCTGTACGTACTGCTGCAGAACAAATCGACTACCTTGAAGAATTGGTAAACAAATACCCAATCATCACTATCGAAGATGGTATGGACGAAAACGACTGGGACGGTTGGAAAGCTCTTACTGAACGTCTTGGTGGTAAAGTTCAATTGGTTGGTGACGACTTCTTCGTAACAAACACTTCTTACCTTGAAAAAGGTATTGCAGAAGGTGCTGCTAACTCAATCCTTATTAAAGTTAACCAAATCGGTACACTTACTGAAACATTCGATGCTATCGAAATGGCGAAAGAAGCTGGTTACACTGCAGTTGTATCACACCGTTCAGGTGAAACTGAAGATTCAACAATTGCTGACATCGCAGTTGCAACAAACGCAGGACAAATCAAGACTGGTTCACTTTCACGTACAGACCGTATCGCTAAATACAACCAATTGCTTCGCATCGAAGACCAACTTGGTGAAGTAGCTGAATACCGTGGATTGAAATCATTCTACAACCTTAAAAAATAATCTAGTTCAGTGAACAAGGTTTGAAGCCCCTCGGATTTTTTCCGAAGGGCTTTTTTCTGTTCAAGGGGATAAGAAAGGGGCAGAGTTTATGGTATAATAGACAAAAACACTTGTATTAGGAAGAAATTATGTCTAAAGAGATTGATATTGAGTATTACCATCAGCTAGCCTTGCAAAAGCAGAAGGACCACCGCAAAGTGTTAGCTAATCTAAAGAAAAAACCTCCTAAAAACTTAGATAAGATTGCGCAGCAGATTCACCAAGAAGTCTTTGCTGAGATTGATTGCACTGCCTGTGCCAACTGTTGCAAGACTTTGGGGCCCGACTTTAAAGAAGCAGATATCACCCGTATCGCTAAGTACTTTAAGATGAAATTACCGGCTTTTGAAGCGGAATTCCTTCAGGTGGATGAAGATGGGGATAAAGTTTTCAAATCCATGCCTTGCCCCTTTCTAGGAGGAGACAATCTCTGCTGCATCTATGATGTTCGTCCCAAGGCCTGTCGTGAATTCCCCCATACAGATCGGAAAAAGATCCATCAAATTAATCATTTGACGATTAAGAATACCTTGACCTGCCCTGCAGCCTATCTCTTTGTTGAGAAATTAAAAGATAAGTTATAGAATTTACACCTTTAAATCTTGTACAAAGATTCTAGGGTGGAAGTATCCTGTATTTGTTAGAATATAGATAGAATTGAACACGGACTAAAAGCTATGCGAAAAAGAAAAAATTACCTAGAATCAGAAGAACCAGCGATAATTTTCCCATTTTCACTTTGCTTTTAATGACCTTTGTATCTTATGGAGGTAAGAAAAGAAGAATATGATGCATCAATTCAATCAAACCATGGATTATTTGGAGCAGCAACTGACTGGAGAAGTGGATATGAAAAGATTTCAGCAGCTATCGGGCTATTCTTACTCTCTCTTTAGCAGGCTATTTTCTATCCTGGCAGATATGACATTAGCAGAATACTTGCGCAATCGCAGGTTGTCAGAGGCTGTGATGGACTTGCGGGAAAGCACTGAGAAAGTCATTAACATAGCAATGAAATACGGCTATGAGTCTGCTGACGCCTTCAGCACAGCCTTCAAGAAATTCCATGGTGCAACTCCCTCAGAAGTTCGAAAAGGAAAACCTTATCGGATCTTTCCTAGACTTCAATTATCCTTAAAAATCACAGGAGGAAAGAACATGGATATCAAGATTCAAAAGAAACCTGCTTTTACCGTGGCAGGCGTCCTATTGGAAGCTATTGACAATAGCAAATGCCCGTCTGCTTGGGAGCATCTCTATGCCCATCACAGCTTTGAAAGCCTAGAGAGTCTAGGCAGTGGCCAATCTTTTGGCGTCTGCTCGGATGTCAAAGAAGGCGAAATCATCAACTATATGGCTGCTTATGATGTGACGGATAAAACTAAAGCAGAAGAACTAGGTCTGTCCATCAAAGATATCCCAGCCGCTGAATATGCTATCGTACCAGTCAAAGGCCCTATACCTGCTAGCATTCACAATGCTTGGAAATATGTCTTAGAGGTCTTTTTTCCAGAAACTGGCTATCGCCACTCAGGAGCCCCAGACTTTGAAGTTTATTTCAAAGGAGATATGTCGTCCTCAGACTACCAAATGGAACTCTGGATACCAGTCATCAGGGACTAGATCATTTTCTGATTTTTTATAAAGATGCAAATCAAACTCTGTAGAAGATAGCTTTTACAGAGTTTTTAATTGTTGACATTCATGTCTGTAAACAAACAAACCATATTTTTTGTTTGGATTTTATGGGGCATGCGAATAGTTTTCTCGGTATAATAGTCCCATAGAAGATAAGGAGGCAGGAATATGCAGATGTATTTTGGAGATGTGTCACTTTGCTATAGTTATTCATTGGCAATGGCACTGGATGGCTATGGCTATGACTTTAAAGCAGAGTTTTTAGAGGCAATTATGGTGATGGGAAATGGAGCTAGTATCGTAAAGGAAGATGAGGAGCACCCTCTAGTATTTTTTGATAATGGAATGCCAGATCTTTCCATCTCTCATTCCTTAAAAATACTTGGGTTTGACTATGAGGACTTCTATCTAAAAGATGGCGCGGAAGTAGATTTGGAAGAGGTTAAAAGAAAGTTGGAAACATTTCTGTCAAATGGACCTGTCGTTCTGGGACCTCTTGATATGGGCCATCTGACTTACAATCCCAATCACACAATCCTTTATGGTGTGGATCACTTCGTAACCGTGTATGGCATTGATCATCAGCACCTCTATTTGCATGATCCAGCTGGTTTTGCCTGTATGAAGGTTGCTTTTAATGACATACTAGAAGCATGGAAGGCAGAGGCTATTGACTATAAGCGCGGAGCCTACTCCATGTGGGGGAATTTTAAGCGGCTCAAGACTCCTAGTCAGACTGAAATCTATCAGGAAACAGCAAAGATTATAAAGTCCCGATATCTGAATGGTCAAAACGGTGTTTTGAAATGCTATGCAAAAGCAGTTGCTGAAAACGGCTTAAATACCGAGCAAAAACAATTGCATCAATATTTCAGCTTTAAACTTGCGGCTGTTCGAAGTCTCTATCTCAGTAAATTTTTAAAAGATCATGATCCAGAAGGGGCAAGATTAAAAGAGGAGTTGGCTTCTTTATTTGGTCAAGCCCACCTTTCATGTTTAAAAGAAGATTACCAAGAACTATCCAACTTGCTCTATCAAATAGCAGAAGTGGACGGTCTCTTTAAAGATTTATATGTAAAGTAGAGAACAAAGAGATGACTCTATGCATTAAAAACTAGTTAGTAAAAGCAGTTTTTCGTAAAATGAAGAACTGCTTTTTGCTACTTGTGGTATAATAGAAAGTAAATATATTTTAGATTAATAGGATACAAATATGAATAAGCAACAATTAGCTGCAAAAATTTGGGAATCAGCCAATGAAATGCGTTCTAAAATAGAAGCCAACGAATATAAAGATTATATTCTAGGATTTATGTTTTACAAGTTTTTATCAGATAAAGAAGAACAATTCCTTTCTCAAGAAGGATACGGTGACGATCTATCTGATTTATCAGAGTCTGATGAAGAAACTGTAAAATATATACAAGAAAAAATTGGTTATTTTATCAGTTATGATAATCTCTTTTCTACTTGGATTAAAAAAGGGGTTGATTTCGATGTATCGAATGTTCGAGATGCCTTGTCAGCATTTAATCGATTAATTGGTAAAGGACATAAACATGTTTTTGATGGCGTCTTTGATACTCTCCAAACTGGCCTAAGTAAGCTTGGAGAATCATCTGCTTCTCAGACAAAAGCTATTAGCAGACTTCTTACATTAATTAAGTCAATTCCTATGGAAGGGAGAAGAGACTACGATGTTTTGGGCTTCATTTACGAATATCTGATTAGCATGTTTGCAGCAAATGCTGGTAAAAAGGCAGGGGAGTTTTATACCCCTCACGAAGTCTCTGTACTAATCTCTGAAATTGTGGCCCATCATCTCCATGATAAAGATGAGATTAAAATTTATGATCCGACTAGTGGATCGGGCTCTTTGCTCATCAACATCGGGCAATCTGCTTCAAAATTTATCCAAGGGGAAAATAAAATCCAATATTATGCCCAAGAATTAAAGAGCAACACCTACAATTTGACACGTATGAATTTGATTATGCGAGGAATTTTGCCATCCAATATTATCACTCGAAACGGGGATACCTTGGAGGATGACTGGCCTTATTTTAATGAAAACGATCCTGTGAATACTTATAATCCACTCTACGTTGATGCTGTTGTTTCAAATCCACCTTATTCGCAGAAATGGGATTCTGAACATAAAGAAGATGATCCCCGCTACTTTGGTTTTGGTTTAGCTCCTAGAACCAAAGCAGATTATGCATTTTTGCTTCATGATTTATACCATTTAAAGCCGGATGGCATTATGGCTATTGTTCTTCCTCATGGCGTTCTTTTTCGAGGGGGCGAAGAAAGAAAAATTCGTATGAATTTAATCGAAAAAAATAAGATTGATGCAATTATTGGTTTGCCTTCAAATATCTTTTTTGGTACAGGGATTCCTACGATTATTATGGTGCTAAAACAGCATAGAGATAGAGATGATATCTTGATTGTAGATGCCTCTAAAGGCTTTGTAAAAGTTGGGAAAAACAACCAACTTCGTGCTTCTGACATTAAGAAGATTGTTGATATCGTAAATAATCGTGAAACGATAGAGGGATATTCTCGTCTGGTATCAAAAGAAGAGCTTCGCCAGCAAGACTATAACCTTAACATCCCACGTTATGTTGATTCATCTGAACCTCAGGAATCTTGGGATATTTATGCTTCTATGTATGGAGGAATTCCTAAATCAGAGCTGGCCAAATTAGATCCTTTTTGGTGCGCTTTCCCCAGTTTATTTTCTGACCTTTTTGAAGATGATGGATCTCCTTATGTCGAGTTTAAAAGTTCAGACTTAAAACAAGTGATTTTAAATAATGAGGATATAAAAAAATTCTTATCCGATTATCATCAGAGCTTTGAATCGTTTTCTGCATACCTATATGATTATTTGGTAGTTCAGGCTTTATCTGTTTCTTTACCCCAGGCCGAGTCTGTGATTAGTCAGCAGCTATTCAAGAATTTATTTGACTATCCCATAGTTGATCCTTACACTGCCTATCAACTTTTAGACGATGGATGGCAGGAAATTTCTCAGGATTTGGAGATGATACAGACCGAAGGTTTTCAAACTGTTAAGCGCGTGGATCCAAATATTGTCATAAAGAAAAAGAAGGGAAAAGAAGCAGAAGAACAACAGGAAGGCTGGATAGGTCGCATACTACCTTTTGAGTTGGTTCAGGAAGTCCAACTTACAGAAGAATTGGAGCAGATAAAAGCTCAAAAAGCTAGGTTGCAAGAGATTAAGGATACATATGTTCAATTGATTGATAATCTTTCTGAAGAAGAAAAAGAACTTCAGATTTTAACTGACGAGCAAGATGGTTTTATCACTAAGGAAGTCAATCTATTGCTGGAGGATATTTATGCCGAAGTGGATAGCTTGGAGATTTCGACTTTAAGAACTTATCTCGATCTGTTAGATAGGAAAGCTAAGAAAGCAGAAAAAATGGATTTTATAGCTGCTCACCCTGAAGTATCCTGGTCATCAATGGAGACATTAAAAGACAAAACTTACGGAGTAGTTAGTGTGAGAAGCTATATCCTGTGGTTGCAATGTCAAACAGTTTTTGAGGAAGGAAGCTTTGAGGCTACTTTACAGAATGTCATTAAACTTCAAGAAGAAGAAAAGCAACTAGCTACTATAGTTAAGGAAGCAGAGAAAAAGCTCCATTTGAAAACGAAGCAAGTCATTGAAAGCTTGTCAGATGAAGAGGCTAATGAACTGCTTGAGAAGAAATGGATTGTCCCAGTCGTTGAGGAGTTGAATCAATTACCAGATGTCTTATTTACTCAGCTGATAAAACATGTCACAGGAGTAGCGGATAAATACTCAGAAACTTTTGAAGATGTCAGCAAAGAACTAGCAGCTGTCGAGCAAAGTCTCTCTGATATGATTGACCAGTTGGATGGGCCAGAATTTGATATGAAAGGATTGAGGGAGTTTCAAAATCTCCTAAATAGAAATTAAGATGACGGAAGAAAGAAAAGCACCAGCTATTCGTTTCAAAGAATTTTCAGGTCAAAATGCGGAAGCTTGGGAACAGCGGAAGTTGGAGGAGTGCTCAGAAATATCTGCTGGTGGAGATATTGATAAATCTAAATTATTGAATAATGGGAAATATCCGGTCGTTGCCAATGCTCTTACAAATGACGGAATTATTGGGTATTATAATGATAGCTTTAGAATAGAGGCTCCTGCAGTTACAGTAACTGGCAGAGGTAATGTTGGAGTAGCAAAAGCTCGTAACGAAAATTTTACTCCTGTTGTGCGTCTTCTATCATTAAAATCAGATTATGATGTTGTTTTTTTAGAGAATGCTATAAATACCCAAAATATTGTAATTGAATCAACGGGAGTTCCCCAGTTAACCGTTCCCCAGTTAGGTAATTATAAAATTTTCTTTCCTTCTCCCCCCGAACAAAGGGCCATTGGCAGCCTCTTCCAAGATCTGGACAAGCTCATTACACTTCAACAGCGTAAGTTAGAGGTTCTCAAAGAGCAGAAGAAAACCTACCTCAAGCTCCTCTCCCCAGCCAAAGGACAAAAGAAACCAGTCCTTCGCTTCGCAGGATTTGAAGATGAGTGGAAGGAAGTGAAAGTTTCAGATATTTTTAGAGTTACTAGGGGACAAGTACTAGCAACAACGGAGATATCAGAAGAAAAAACAGATACTCATAAATATCCCGTATATTCTTCTCAAACCAAAAACGAAGGATTGTTAGGATATTATGATAAATATTTATTTGAAACAGCAGTAACTTGGACAACTGATGGAGCAAATGCTGGAACGGTAAATTATAGGGAAGGAAAATTTTATAGTACAAATGTGAACGGTGTCTTATTGTCTGATGAAGGTTTTGCTAATAAAGTGATTGCAGAAATATTAAATAACGAAGCTTGGAAATATGTTTCAAAAGTTGGCAACCCGAAACTAATGAATAATGTAATGTCAGAGATTAGTTTAGTTATCCCTAATGATTTTAGAGAGATTTCCATCCTGTCATCCCTCTTCCAAGACCTAGATAAGTTCATTGCCCTTCAACAGCGTAGACTGGACAAACTGCAGAATATGAAAAAAGCTTTACTTGAACAAATGATGATGTAAAGGAGTTACAGATGACTGTTTTTAGCAAAGAAGCTGATTTTGAACAGGCCTTGATAGAGGTACTTTTTACCAAGGGCTGGGAAAAAGAAATCCTCCACTACCCCACTGAGCAGGATCTGATTGAGAATTGGGCCAGGATTCTCTTTGATAATAATCGTGAACGCGACCGTCTCAATGACCAGCCTTTAACAGACGGTGAAATGGCTCAGATTTTAGAGCAGATTGAAAATCTCCGAACACCACTAAAGCTGAACGGTTTCATCAACGGAGGTTCAGTCTCAGTCAAAAGAGACAATCCAGCAGATCCTGAGCATTTTGGAAAAGAGATTAGTCTCAAAATCTATAATCGTAAGGAGATTGCTGCAGGTTCAAGTCGCTATCAGATTGCAAGACAGCCTCAATTTCCAACAAAATCTCCTATTCTCCATGATAGACGAGGCGATTTGATGCTTTTAATCAATGGCATGCCAGTCTTTCACTTGGAGCTAAAACGCAGTGGTGTTCCAGTCAGCCATGCCACAATACAAATAGAAAAATATGCCAGAGAGGGCATTTTCAAAGGTCTCTTCTCTTTGGTTCAAATCTTTGTGGCCATGGAGCCGAATGAAACTGTCTACTTTGCCAATCCAGGACCGGATGGACGTTTTAATTCAGATTATTATTTCCATTGGGAAGATTTTAATAATGAGTTAATCAACAACTGGAAAGATATTGCTGTTTATCTTTTGTCAATCCCGATGGCGCATCAGCTAATCGGTTATTACACTATAGCTGACCAGTCGGATGGAATTTTAAAAGTTTTACGTAGCTACCAATACTATGCAGTTGCAGCAATTTCTGACCGGGTAGCTAAAAATAAGTGGGCTGATCGCAATCAGCTTGGTGGTTTTATTTGGCATACAACAGGATCTGGCAAGACCATGACTAGTTTTAAAGCTGCCCAGCTAATTGCTAACTCAAAAGATGCAGATAAAGTAATATTTTTATTGGATAGAATTGAACTAGGAACTCAGTCTATAAAAGAATATCGAGGTTTTGCAGAGGAGAGAGAATCAGTTCAAGAAACAAAAAATACAACTATGCTTAGGACTCGCTTGAAAAGTAAGTCTCCCGAAAATACTTTGATTGTTACCTCTATTCAAAAGATGAGTAATATCAAAGAGGAGGATGGGATGACCGATGCAGAGCTGGAAGAGATGAGAAAAAATAGGATTGTGTTTATCATCGATGAGGCTCATCGCTCTACTTTTGGCGAGATGATGATTACCATTAAAGAGACCTTTCCTCAAGCTCTGTTCTTCGGTTTTACTGGTACGCCTATTAAAAAGGAAAATGAGCGAAAAAAGAATACAACAACTTCGATTTTTGGTCAAGAATTACATCATTACACTATCGCGGATGGAATTCGCGATAAAAATGTTTTAGGATTTGATCCTTATAAAGTCTTAATCTATAAGGATCGTGAAATCAGAGAAAAAGTAGCCCTAAATCAGGCGAAAGCTTCTAGTGTAGAAGAAGCAGTTAGTAAGCAGGAAAAGAGTAAAGTCTACTATCACTTTATGGATGGTTCAAAAGTCAAGATGGCAGGCTTTATGAATAGAAAAGGGAAGTACATCAAAGGAATTGAAGACTACATACCAAAAAATCAATATCTAACACCTGACTATCAGAAAGCTGTTGTGAAGGACATCTGTGATAACTGGTTAACCTTGAGTCGTAATGGAAAATTCCATGCTATTTTTGCGACTAGCAGTATCCAAGAAGCTATTTCTTATTATCGGTTGCTGAAAGCAATAAAGCCTGAGTTAAGAGTAACAGCGTTATTTGATCCAAATGTTGATAATAATGATGGCTTTGATTTTAAAGAAGATGCTCTTGTAGAGATTCTAACTGATTATGAGAAACAATATGGTCAGCTTTACACTTTGGCATCTCATGATCGTTTCAAAAAGGATGTTTCTAATCGTTTGGCGCACAAACACCAGCATAAATGGATTGAAAGAGAGCCAGAAAAGCAATTAGACTTACTTATCGTTGTAAATCAAATGTTAACAGGATTTGATTCTAAATGGGTTAATACTCTTTATGTAGACCAATTGATGAAGGATGAACTGATTATCCAAGCCTTTTCTCGAACCAATAGGATTTTTGGAGAGGACAAACCATTTGGTACCATCCGCTATTATCGTAAACCTCACACTATGGAACGGAATATTGAAGATGCAGTTCAGCTTTATTCAGGCGACAGTCCTGTAGAGCTTTTTGTCAATAAGTTAGATCAGAATTTAGTCATGCTAAATACTCGTTTTTATCAAATTCGGGACATTTTTGAAAGTTCTGGTGTAGAAAATTTTGAGAAACTTCCTGCTGAGAGAAGTGAAAAAGCAAAATTTGCTAAACTATTTAATTCGTTTAACGATTATCTTGAAGCAGCTCGAATTCAAGGCTTTAAATGGTCTAAATTACACTACGAAATTTCAAAAGGTGCTGGAAAGAAAAAATCAGTAGTGGATGTAGTATGCGATGAGACGACGTATAACATTTTAGTTATTCGCTATAAGGAACTGATGAGTAATGGGGGTGGAGGCAAAGGTCCAGGTGATGTACCATTTGATTTGTCAACCTCTATAATTGAAATAGATACTGGAATGATTGATGCTGACTATATGAATTCTCGTTTCCAAAAGTATATTAAAGCTTTGGGAACGGAGGAATCTGAAAGTCTTTTGAATGAACTGCACAAAACCTTTGCAACCCTGACACAGGAAGAGCAAAAAATTGCAAATTTAATCTTACACGATATTCAAAATGGGGAGATAGAGGTAGATAGTACACTGACACTTCGTGACTACATTAATGACTATCAGGTTCAAATTCATTATGATCGAATTAAACGTTTAAGCGATACCTTTGGTCTTGATGAAGAACTGTTAAGACAAATGATGTCTATGAAGTTGACTGAAATAACATTAAATGAATTTGGTCGTTTTGATCTTTTAAAAAATTCTGTTGATAAACAGAAGGCTAAGTCGTATTTTGAAAATATAGCTGGAAATACACTGACAACGTTTAAGGTAAATGTAAAAACATCAGATTTACTCAAGCGATTTATTCTTGAAGGTGGTTTTGAAGTCTGAATAATTTGCTTTCATCCTGATATTCTTAATTCAACTATTTTATCATCGTGAATATCAATTCATTTCAGAAAGGAAAACTCTCAAATTGCCCTACAAATTTCTACTTTTTGATCTAGATCACACCTTGCTTGATTTTGATGCTGCTGAGGATGTGGCTTTGACGCAACTTCTAAAGGAAGAAGGAGTTGCGGACATTCAAGCCTATAAAGACTATTACGTTCCTATGAACAAGGCTCTCTGGAAGGACTTGGAGCAAAAGAAAATCAGTAAACAAGAACTGATTAACACGCGCTTTTCTCGTTTATTTGCCCATTTTGGACAGAAAAAAGACGGTAGGTTACTTGCCCAGCGTTACCAATTTTACTTAGCCCAACAGGGACAAACTCTTTCGGGTACTCATGAACTCTTGGACAGCCTCATCGAACGTGATTATGACTTGTATGCTGCGACAAATGGGATTACTGCCATCCAGACAGGACGTCTGGCTCAATCTGGTCTGGCTCCCTATTTCAACCAAGTCTTTATCTCTGAGCAATTGCAAACGCAAAAACCTGATGCACTATTCTATGAAAAAATCGGTCAGCAGATTGCAGGATTTGATAAAGAAAAGACGCTGATGATTGGAGATTCCTTAACAGCTGACATTCAAGGTGGTAATAATGCTGACATTGACACCATCTGGTACAACCCTCATCACCTCGAAAATCACACACAAGCCCAGCCGACTTATGAAGTTCATTCTTACCAAGACTTGCTGGATTGTTTAGATGCTTTGTAGTGATTTTCCTAAGAGGTGTTGATATGGAAATTAAAGTCATTGAAGAGATTGATAACTTACTAAATCTCATCGAGCAGTATCAGTTAAAAGGTGTGGTTGCTCAAGTAAATTCGTTAAAAGAGTTAAAGTATATCATAAGCAATCATATAGAGTTAAGTACTCGAGAGAAGATGAATATCCACTATTCACTTTTTCTCCCTAGGGGTGGCTTATCTGAACTCTACTATATGGACGCTAATTTTGAACGGATGAAGTCTGTAAATAATCAACTTTCCTATGCTATTGAAACAATCGAAAAGTTTTTAATGGCTGATTGATACTGTGAATACTAATGTCCAATACTAGGATGAATAACAGTATATATAAGAACTGTAAAAAGTGGTTTAGATAGCCACTTTTTGCTATAATAGAGGCAGTAAAAACGAAGGAGTTGGCGATGCAACACTCATCATGGCATGCTTTGATTAAGGAGCAATTACCTGAAGGTTATTTCGGGAAAATCAATCAATTTATGGAACAGGTCTATGCTCAGGGAACTGTCTATCCACCTAAGGAAAAAGTTTTTCAAGCTCTCTTGACTACTCATCTGGAAGAGGTTAAGGTGGTGATTCTAGGGCAAGACCCCTATCACGGGCCAGGTCAAGCGCAGGGTTTGAGTTTTTCTGTACCCGATGCTATCCCAGCTCCGCCGTCCTTGCAAAATATCTTGAAAGAATTGTCGGATGACATCGGAGCTAAGAAATCCCATGATTTGACAGCTTGGGCTGAGCAAGGAGTCTTGCTTCTCAATGCTTGCTTGACGGTTCCTGCTGGGCAAGCCAATGGTCATTCTGGGCTAATATGGGAGCCCTTTACTGATGCTGTGATTCAGGTGGTCAATAATCTAGACAGACCTGTAGTCTTTGTGCTCTGGGGCGCTTATGCACGTAAGAAGAAGGTCTTGGTTACCAATCCTCACCACTTGATTATCGAATCAGCCCATCCTAGTCCGTTATCGGTTTATAGAGGATTTTGGGGTTCCAAGCCTTTTTCCAAGGCCAATGCATTCTTAAAAGAGACAGGACAAGAGCCAATCGATTGGCTTAGATAAGGAGAAAATATGCCTCAGTTAGCGACTATTTGCTACATTGATAACGGAAAAGAACTGCTCATGCTCCATCGCAATAAGAAGCCCAACGATGTCCATGAAGGCAAATGGATTGGTGTGGGTGGAAAGCTAGAGCGAGGTGAGACTCCACAGGAATGTGCAGCGCGTGAAATCCTCGAAGAAACAGGGCTCAAAGCCAAGCCGGTTCTAAAAGGTGTTATCACTTTTCCAGAATTCACACCAGATTTAGACTGGTACACCTATGTTTTTAAGGTGACGGAGTTTGAGGGTAACTTGATTGACTGCAATGAGGGGACGCTGGAATGGGTTCCCTATGATGAAGTTTTGAGCAAGCCAACTTGGGAGGGTGATCACACTTTTGTTGAGTGGCTTTTAGAAGATAAAACCTTCTTTTCAGCCAAGTTTGTTTATGATGGGGATAAATTATTGGATACCCAAGTTGATTTCTATGAATAAAGGAGAAAGCAGATGCTACTTATCAAAAATGGTCGTGTAATGGATCCCAAGTCTGGTTTGGATCAAGTGTGTGATGTTTTGGTCCAAGATGGGAAAATTGTCAAAATTGCACCTGAAATCAAGGAAGAAGGAGCAGAGGTGCTTGATGCTACTGGTCTAGTAGTTGCTCCTGGATTGGTCGATATCCATGTTCATTTCCGTGAACCTGGTCAAACTCATAAAGAAGACATTCATACTGGTGCCCTAGCAGCCGCTGCAGGTGGCTTTACAACCGTTGTCATGATGGCTAATACTAGTCCAACCATTTCGGATGTAGAGACTCTTCAAGAAGTTCTCCAGTCAGCTGCCAAGGAAAAGATTAACGTCAAGACAGTTGCGACCATTACTAAGAACTTTAATGGCCAAGACTTGACTGATTTTAAGGCGCTTTTAGAAGCTGGAGCCGTTGGTTTTTCAGATGATGGAATTCCGCTTGAAAGTAGTAAAGTGGTTAAGGAAGCAATGGAAGAAGCCAAAAAACTCAATACCTTTATCTGCCTTCATGAGGAAGATCCAGGTTTGAATGGAATTCTTGGCTTTAACGAAAACATCGCTAAAGAACATTTCCATATCTGTGGAGCGACAGGAGTGGCTGAGTACGCTATGATTGCGCGCGATGTTATGATTGCCTATGCAACCAAGGCCCATGTTCACATTCAGCATTTGTCTAAGGAAGAAAGTGTCAAGGTGGTGGAGTTTGCTCAAGGACTAGGTGCGCAGGTCACAGCAGAAGTAGCGCCACAGCATTTCTCTAAGACAGAAGCTCTTCTTTTAACTCAAGGAAGCAATGCCAAAATGAATCCTCCACTTCGTTTGGAGTCAGACCGTCGTGCCGTTATCGAAGGTCTCAAGTCAGGTGTTATCACAGTTATCGCAACGGACCACGCGCCTCACCATGCAGATGAGAAAAATGTTGAAGATATCACCAAAGCACCATCTGGTATGACAGGTTTGGAAACCTCTCTTTCTCTTGGTTTGACTTATTTGGTGGAAGCTGGTGAGTTGAGCTTGATGGAATTGCTAGAAAAAATGACTGTCAATCCAGCCAAGCTTTACAACTTTGAAGCAGGTTACTTGGCTGAGAATGGTCCAGCGGATATCACTATCTTTGACGCTAAGGCTGACCGCCTTGTGGACTCCCATTTTGCGTCAAAAGCAGCTAATTCCCCATTTATCGGTGAAACTTTAAAAGGGCAGGTTAAATATACCATCTGCAAGGGACAAATTGTCTACCAAAACTAGATGGGATTCTGCTCTAGAAACTATAAGAATAGAGAGCGTATATGTATCCAACCCATCAATTTAAAGACAAGTTTGTCTTATTTCTTAAGATATTTTTCCCTATTCTGATCTATCAATTTGCCAATTATTCTGCCTCTTTTGTTGATACAACCATGACTGGGCAGTACAATACCATGGACTTGGCGGGGGTGTCAACCGCAACGAGTCTATGGAATCCTTTCTTTACTTTTTTAACAGGGATTGTTTCGGCCATGGTTCCCATCATAGGCCATCATCTGGGACGGGGCAAAAAGGAAGAAGTAGCATCTGATTTTTACCAATTTATCTACTTGGCTTTCGGACTGTCTTTGGTCTTGCTTGGAATGGTAGTATTCTTAGCGCCACCTGTCTTAACCAACATCGGACTAGAAGCTCAAGTGGCGGCAGTTGCAGTTTCCTATCTTTGGTACCTGTCTATTGGAATTATTCCCTTGTTGCTGTTCAGTGTCATTCGCTCTTTGTTGGATTCTCTTGGATTGACCAAGCTATCTATGTACCTCATGCTCCTATTACTTCCGCTCAATAGTGGTTTTAACTATCTCTTGATATATGGAGCTTTCGGTTTCCCTGAGCTTGGTGGCGCAGGAGCAGGACTAGGAACTTCACTAGCCTATTGGGTTTTATTGGGGATTTCTATTCTTGTTTTATTCAAACAAGAAAGGTTAAAAGCGTTACATCTTGAAAAACGCATTCCACTAAATATAGATAAAATCAAGGAAGGTGTTCGATTAGGTCTACCAATCGGGGGAACCGTATTTGCTGAAGTAGCCATTTTCTCCGTGGTTGGACTAATCATGGCTAAGTTTTCATCGCTCATCATTGCCAGTCACCAGTCAGCTATGAATTTTTCGAGTCTCATGTATGCTTTTCCTATGAGTATTTCCTCTGCTATGGCGATTGTTGTGTCTTACGAGGTGGGGGCCAAACGTTTTGAGGATGCAAAAATCTATGCTCGTCTGGGGAGAGTAACCGCCCTTATTTTTGCAGGTCTTACCCTATCTTTTCTCTACATTTTTAGAGATCGTGTAGCAAGTCTATATGGGAATGACTCTCAGTTCATTGAAACAACTGCTGTATTTCTAACCTACAGTCTCTTTTTCCAGCTAGCTGATACCTTTGCGGCTCCGCTCCAAGGAATTTTAAGAGGGTATAAGGACACTATCGTTCCTTTCTATCTTGGCTTAATCGGATATTGGGGAGTAGCGATACCACTAGGATATCTACTAGATCAAGTAACTGACTTAGGGGCATTTGCCTACTGGATTGGGTTAATTGCCAGCTTGATTGTTTCTGGTTGTTTGTATCAATGGCGTCTGAAAACCGTAATGAAAAGATTGAGCTAATTTTTGGAAAATATCCTGAAAAAGCACTTTGTGAAAAAATACTCTAACTAGAGAGAATCCCTGTTTTAACAGGGGTTTATTTTTTTATATTGTGAATTTTTATTAGCCATATACTTTGACAGCGTATACTAAAAAAGGTAAAATAGTAAGGTAAGTACAAAGTTAGAAAGGCAAGATTATGTCAACTTTAGATAAAAATCTTTTGCTAGAGATGTTCCGTAAGATGGAAGAAATCCGTCGCATGGACTTAAAAATCGCTCAGTTAGTGAAAAAGGGGAAAGTTCCCGGTATGACTCACTTTTCTGTCGGAGAGGAAGCTGCTAACGTCGGAGCGATGCTGGCTCTTAATCCAGATGATCTGATTACCTCAAATCACCGTGGACACGGGCAAGCTATTGCTAAGGGGATTGACCTCAACGGAATGATGGCTGAAATCCTCGGGAAATACACTGGAACCTGTAAAGGAAAAGGTGGTTCTATGCACATCGCTGACCTGGATGCTGGGAACCTCGGTGCCAATGGTATCGTTGGTGGTGGTATGGGAATCGCTGTCGGTGCAGCCCTCAGTCAACAAATGCAAAACACTGGAAAAATCGTCGTTTGCTTCTTTGGAGATGGTGCGACCAACGAAGGTGTCTTCCACGAAGCAGTCAACATGGCTTCTATTTGGAACTTGCCAGTTGTTTTCTACTGCATTAACAACGGTTATGGGATCTCTGCGGATATCAAGAAAATGACCAATGTAGAGCATATCCATCAACGTAGTGCGGCATATGGAATTCCTGGAATGTTTATCGAAGATGGGAACAACGTCATCGATGTCTATGAAGGATTTAAGAAAGCTGTAGATCATGTTCGTGGTGGCAATGGCCCAGTCTTGATCGAAAGTGTAACCTATCGCTGGCTTGGCCACTCATCATCTGACCCTGGTAAATATCGTACTCGTGAAGAAGTGGAATTGTGGAAACAAAAAGACCCAATCGAAAACCTTCGCAAATACCTCATTGAAAACAATATTGCAAGTGCAGAAGAATTGGAAGAAATTCAAGCACAAGTCAAGGAAGCAGTAGAAGCTTCTGTTAAATTTGCTGAAGAAAGCCCATTCCCACCACTAGAATCAGCATTTGAAGATATTTACGCAGACTAAGGAGAAAGAGATAAAAATGGAAACAAAAACAATGTCGTTCCGTGACACCATTATCCTTGCTATGTCTGA
This sequence comes from Streptococcus sp. GMD4S, assembly GCF_000296955.1. Lineage (NCBI taxonomy): Bacteria > Bacillati > Bacillota > Bacilli > Lactobacillales > Streptococcaceae > Streptococcus > Streptococcus sp. GMD4S. Next base: position 6,657 of record NZ_AJRE01000028.1, on the reverse strand, counting down.
GGAAATGCGTCGCGATGAAAATGTATTCTTGATGGGAGAAGACGTCGGTGTCTTTGGAGGAGACTTCGGAACTTCTGTTGGAATGCTCGAAGAATTTGGTCCAGAACGTGTTCGTGACTGTCCGATTTCTGAAGCTGCTATCTCAGGTGCAGCAGCAGGAGCAGCCATGACAGGACTTCGCCCAATCGTTGATATGACCTTCATGGACTTCTCGGTCATTGCCATGGACAATATCGTCAACCAAGCTGCTAAAACACGTTACATGTTTGGTGGGAAAGGTCAGGTTCCAATGACTGTCCGCTGTGCAGCTGGTAACGGAGTTGGTTCTGCGGCTCAGCACTCGCAATCTCTAGAGTCTTGGTTTACTCACATTCCTGGACTTAAGGTTGTAGCTCCTGGAACACCTGCGGATATGAAAGGACTTCTCAAGTCAGCTATCCGTGATAATAACCCTGTTATCATTCTTGAGTACAAGTCAGAATTTAACCAAAAAGGGGAAGTGCCAGTTGATCCAGACTATACACTCCCACTTGGGGTTGGGGAAATCAAACGCGAAGGTACAGATGTAACAGTCGTTACTTATGGCAAAATGCTTCGCCGTGTAGTTCAAGCTGCTGAAGAATTAGCAGAAGAGGGAATTTCAGTTGAAATTGTGGACCCACGTACCCTTGTTCCGCTTGATAAGGATATCATCATTAACTCAGTGAAGAAGACTGGTAAGGTGGTGCTTGTCAACGATGCTCACAAAACAAGTGGCTATATCGGAGAGATTTCAGCTATTATTTCAGAATCAGAAGCATTTGATTATCTAGACGCACCAATACGCCGTTGCGCCGGAGAAGATGTGCCAATGCCTTACGCACAAAATCTAGAAAATGCAATGATTCCAACAGTTGAAAGCATCAAAGATGCCATACGTAAAACTTATAACAAAGAATAAAATTACATAAAATAAATTATGTAAAAATAGTTTTTAACTTTAGCAACTTGAGATACGTATTGTACCTAAGTTGTTTGAAAGTTGCGACAGAAGGGAGTCGGATCGATAATATTCGACGAACGACTTAGTAAGTCTACTAGGTTGACCGCCTGATAGCGGCAACCGTAGTAACTTGAGACTCGTTTCATATCCAAGTGATTTGAAGAGTTGCGACATGAATGAGTCGAATCGATAATATTAGACGAATGAATTAGTAAGTCTACAAGGTTGACCGCCTAATAGCGGCAACCGTAGTAACTTGAGACGCGTTTCGTGTCCAAGTTACTTGTAGAGTTGAATTCGGACGGAGGTCTGTGAAAAAAAGATAGATTTTCTTGTGTTCATCGAACACATCGTCAATCTCCTATTTTTTCATTGCCCTCTTCGTCCTTAATATCTTATATTCGAACACGGGCTAAAAGCTCGGAAAAAAGATAAATCTTCTTGGCTTCATCGAAGCCTGCGTAGATTTCCTATTTTTCAGTCGCTTTTTACGCCCTTAGTATCATAATTAGAATTGGAGAGGTCATGGCTGATGACAAGCTAAGAGCGACTCCTGCGGCTAGAAAGTTAGCGGATGATTTAGGTATCAACCTCTACGACGTTTCTGGCTCAGGTGCAAACGGTCGTGTCCACAAAGAAGACGTGGAAACTTATAAAGACACAAATGTGGTTCGCATTTCGCCACTTGCAAAACGAATTGCCCTCGAACATAACATTGCTTGGCAGGAAATCCAAGGAACAGGTCATCGTGGCAAGATCATGAAGAAGGACGTTTTGGCCTTGCTTCCTGAAAATATCGAAAACGATACTATCAAGTCTCCTGCTCAGATTGAAAAAGTGGAAGAAGTACCAGATAATATCACTCCTTATGGTGAAATTGAGCGTATTCCAATGACACCAATGCGTAAGGTTATCGCGCAACGTATGGTTGAATCTTACCTAACTGCGCCAACTTTCACACTCAACTATGAAGTTGATATGACTGAAATGCTGGCCCTTCGTAAGAAGGTTCTTGATCCGATTATGGAAGCGACTGGTAAGAAGACTACTGTAACAGACCTTCTTTCACTCGCTGTTGTGAAAACATTGATGAAACACCCATACATCAACGCTTCATTGACAGAAGATGGCAAGACCATTATCACTCATAACTATGTCAACCTTGCGATGGCGGTTGGTATGGATAACGGTCTAATGACACCAGTTGTTTACAATGCTGAGAAGATGAGCTTGTCAGAGTTGGTCGTTGCATTTAAAGACGTGATTGGTCGTACCTTGGATGGCAAATTGGCTCCAAGTGAGTTACAAAACTCAACCTTCACAATTAGTAACTTGGGAATGTTTGGTGTTCAGTCCTTTGGTCCGATTATTAACCAACCCAACTCAGCTATTCTGGGTGTAAGTTCGACAATCGAGAAACCTGTAGTTGTCAATGGTGAGATTGTCATTCGCCCTATCATGAGCCTTGGTTTAACTATTGACCACCGTGTTGTAGATGGTATGGCTGGTGCTAAGTTTATGAAAGACTTGAAAGCCTTGATTGAGAATCCGATCTCAATGTTGGTTTAAGTCAGCTATTGTTATTTTAGAGATTTAGAAGGAAGTAAGACATGGCCTTAGAAGTAATTATGCCAAAAGCCGGCGTAGATATGACAGAAGGACAAATTGTCCAATGGAATAAAAAAGTCGGTGAATTTGTAAAAGAAGGAGAAATCCTTTTGGAAATCATGACTGACAAAGTCAGCATGGAATTGGAAGCAGAAGAAGATGGATACTTGATTGCCATCCTTAAAGGAGATGGTGAAACTGTTCCAGTAACTGAAGTTATCGGTTACCTTGGTGAAGAAGGGGAAAACATCCCAACAGCTGGAGCAGCTACGCCAGAAGCTAGCCCGGCGCCTGCAGCTAGTGCTTCAAACGACGACGGCAAGAGCGATGATGCCTTTGATATCGTTGTGATTGGTGGAGGTCCTGCTGGATATGTAGCGGCCATTAAAGCTGCTCAACTTGGTGGTAAGGTTGCCCTTGTTGAGAAATCTGAACTCGGTGGAACCTGCTTGAACCGTGGATGTATCCCAACTAAGACCTACCTTCACAACGCTGAAATCATCGAAAACATCGGTCATGCAGCAAACCGTGGTATCGTCATCGAAAATCCAAACTTCACTGTAGATATGGATAAACTTCTTGAAACCAAGTCTAAGGTTGTCAATACTTTGGTTGGTGGAGTTGCAGGTCTTCTTCGTAGCTACGGAGTTACTGTTCATAAGGGAATTGGTACCATCACTAAAGACAAGAATGTCTTGGTAAATGGTTCGGAATTGCTTGAAACTAAGAAAATTATCCTTGCCGGTGGTTCAAAAGTCAGCAAGATAAACGTTCCTGGTATGGAATCATCACTCGTAATGACAAGTGATGACATTCTTGAAATGAACGAAGTTCCAGAAAGCCTTGTTATCATCGGTGGTGGAGTTGTCGGTATCGAACTGGGTCAGGCCTTCATGACATTTGGTTCAAAAGTAACTGTTATCGAAATGATGGACCGTATCGTTCCAGCTATGGATGCTGAAGTTTCTAAGAACCTTCGCTTGATCCTTGAACGTAAAGGAATGACCATCTTGACAGGTACTAAACTGCAAGAAATCATCGAGGAAAATGGTCAACTTCGTATTAAAGTTGAAGGAAAAGACGATATCATTGCAAGCAAAGCGCTCCTTTCAATCGGTCGTGTGCCAGACCTTGAAGGAATTGGCGATGTTGAGTTTGAATTGGATCGTGGTCGTATCAAGGTCAACGAATACATGGAAACTTCTGTTTCAGGAATTTACGCACCAGGTGACATCAATGGTACGAAGATGTTGGCTCACGCAGCCTTCCGTATGGGTGAAGTTGCCGCTGAAAATGCCCTTAAAGGAAATCATGCTGTTGCCAAACTTAACTTGACTCCTGCAGCCATCTACACTCTTCCTGAAGTAGCAGCAGTAGGTCTAACTGAAGAACAAGCTCGTGAGAAATACGATGTCGCTATCGGTAAATTCAACTTTGCTGCTAACGGACGTGCCATTGCTTCTGATGCGGCTCAAGGTTTCGTTAAAGTCATTGCAGATAAGAAATACGGTGAAATCCTTGGTGTCCATATCATCGGTCCTGCAGCTGCAGAATTGATCAACGAAGCGTCAAGTATCATCGAAATGGAAATTACTGTCGAAGAAATGCTGAAGACTATCCACGGACACCCAACATACTCTGAAGTGATGTACGAAGCGTTTGCGGATGTTCTAGGAATGGCCATCCATTCACCTAAGAAAAAATAAAACGAAGATAGACTAGACTGGAAGATTATTTCCAGTCTCTATCGTATAAAGGGATATCATGAAATATATTATCAATCATTCAAACGACACTGCTTTTAATATCGCCTTGGAAGAATATGCCTTTAAACACTTACTAGATGAGGATCAAATCTTCCTTCTTTGGATTAACAAACCTTCTATCATTGTTGGTCGTCACCAGAACACTATCGAAGAAATTAACCGTGATTATGTTCGAGAAAATGGTATTGAGGTAGTCCGTCGTATCAGTGGTGGTGGAGCTGTTTATCACGATTTAAACAACCTCAACTACACCATCATTTCAAAAGAAGATGAAAACAAGGCCTTTGACTTCAAGAGCTTCTCAACTCCAGTTATCAATACCTTGGCTCAACTAGGCGTTAAAGCTGAGTTCACAGGCCGTAATGACCTTGAGATTGATGGCAAAAAATTCTGTGGCAATGCCCAAGCCTATATCAATGGCCGTATCATGCACCACGGTTGCTTGCTCTTTGACGTTGATTTGTCAGTCCTTGCTAATGCCCTCAAGGTTTCAAAAGATAAGTTTGAATCAAAAGGTGTGAAATCCGTCCGTGCCCGTGTAACCAATATTGTCAATGAATTACCAGAAAAAATCACAGTTGAAGAATTCCGTGATTTGCTATTGGAATACATGAAAAAAGAGTATCCAGAGATGACTGAATATGTTTTTTCTGAGCAAGAATTGGCTGAAATCAATCGTATCAAGGATACCAAGTTCGGTACTTGGGACTGGAACTACGGTAAATCACCTGAATTTAACGTCCGTCGTGGAACAAAATTCACCAGTGGTAAGGTCGAAGTTTTTGCCAACGTCATTGAATCAAAAATCCAAGATATCAAGATTTATGGGGACTTCTTTGGTATCGAGGACGTTGCAGCTGTAGAAGATGTCCTTCGTGGTGTAAAATACGAACGCGAAGATGTCCTTAAAGCTCTAGAAACTATTGATATTACACGCTACTTTTCTGGTATTAGCCGTGAAGAAATCGCTGAAGCGGTAGTAGGATAAATCAAAAAAGAAGTTGCTAAAATATGCAACTTCTTTTTTTGTGGTATAGTATACATAATTATAATTATGTATTAATTATAAACTATCCAAAGCATTCTTTTGTTCATCATTAACGATATGGGTATAGAGGTCAGTGACTTGTGTGCTGGCGTGACCTAGCTGGTGACTGACCAAAACTTGCGATTTAGTTGCATCATAGAGCCTAGTTGCTAGGGTATGGCGGAGTTTATGGGGTGTTACACGAACTTTGAAGTCCTCAGAGTACTTTGCGACCATTTTTTCAACACTGGAAGCATCAATCCGATTAGGAACACCTCGGTAGAGTGTCAGAAAGAGCGCTGTATCTGTCTTTTCCGTCTTATAGCGTTGATTCCGAATGGCTAGATAATTCTCTAGATAAGGTTTTGCAAAGGCCGCGACATTGACCGAGTCGCGTTTGCCACCTTTTCGAGTGACATCAATAACCATCATTTTGAGATTGAGGTCTCTTAGATCCAGATTAACAGCTTCAGATAAGCGAACACCAGATGCCAAGAGAAGGGCAATAATTGCTAAATCACGTTCCTTATTTTTATTGAATGACGACAGAGCACGATTTGAGAGCTGTTGTGGATACTCTTGGTCGATATAAGTTAGAAAACCTTCAGTTTCATCACCTAAAAAAAGTTTTTGCTTGATGTTTTCAGCTCTAGCAGCAAGTGTTTCTTTCTTTTTCTTGGTTGAAACTTTCTTCATTACATTGCGATAGAAATAGGGTTCTCCTTGATCATTTTCAACTTCCTCGGTTAGATATTTGTAAAGACTGGAAAGTGCTGATAAAGTTCGATTGATGGTTGTCTGTGAAACGCCTTGTTTGGTTGTATTGGCATTCAGCAAAGGTCGTTCTCGTAGGTATAGGATAAAGGATTCCATGTCTTTTTTAGACATATTTTCCAGGACTGATAAAGGAATGTCAGACATTTTATCAGCATCTGAAATACCAAACTCCAAAACCCAGCTGAAAAATCGATCGTATTCCTTGAGGTATTCGTACAAGGTTGTAAAACTGTAGGGCACAGCAAGCTTAGATTGGTAGTATTCCAGAACATACCAGGGCATGATTTGTTTTAGTTTGTCGATTCGTTCTAGTAAAATCTCACGTTTCATGATTTTCTCCCTAAATTAGTCTACTAGTAGTATAGCATAGACTTATATATTTTTCAAGAAAATTATAGTTTTTCGGAAAGATGATATAAGAAACTTTTAAAATATCTAACTTTATCCCATTCACTCTGAACCATTTTATTAAATTTCATCATACTTGAGTAACATAT
>NZ_AJRE01000027.1:0-584 GCF_000296955.1 Streptococcus sp. GMD4S | reverse complement strand
TCAAGGACAAATACGAAGACACAAACAAACACTTGTTTGGTTGTGACTTCCCTAATGCTGACTATGCGAAAATCGCTGAAGCTCAAGGTGCTGTAGGATTTACAGTTGACCGTATCGAAGACATCGATGCAGTTGTTGCAGAAGCTGTTAAACTCAACAAAGAAGGTAAAACTGTTGTGATCGATGCTCGCATCACTCCACACCGTCCACTTCCAGTAGAAGTACTTGAATTGGATCCAAAACTTCACTCAGAAGAAGCAATCAAAGACTTCAAGGAAAAATACGAAGCAGAAGAACTCGTACCATTCCGCCTCTTCTTGGAAGAAGAAGGATTGCAATCACGCGCAATTAAATAATTCCTTCGTGGAACTTAAAAAGATCGGAGCAATCCGGTCTTTTTATGGAGGATAGTAAATGAATTTAAATCAATTAGATATTATCGTTTCAGATGTTCCCCAAGTCTGTGCTGACTTGGAGCGTATTTTGGATAAAAAGCCCGATTATGTTGATGACAGTTTTGCTCAGTTTACGATTGGCAGTCACTGTCTGATGTTGTCCCAAAATCATTTGATTCCTTTGGAAGA
>NZ_AJRE01000026.1:0-829 GCF_000296955.1 Streptococcus sp. GMD4S | reverse complement strand
TCAAACTATGTGCACAAAGTATATATTCATAAATCGCCAATTCTTCAAGTACTTCATAAACCGCGTCTACAAGATTGTCCAGATTTTTTCCAGATTGGTCATGAATCGGACTCCTACCTGTGTTTGGAAAATCAATTGTCAAATAACCAATTGTGGGAGGAAGTTTTTCAAGTATAAGTGAAAAATTTTCATAACTTGGTAGCAAACCTGCGCCATTTAAACAAACAAGCACTTTCTTTTGCTTTTTATAAGTAACAGAGAGGCTGCCAATTTTTGTAGTTACTTCAAATCGTTTCATAAAGAAATCCACTCATTCTATAACAATGATTTATTAAAAACCCTTATCCTTTATTTTATCACGTTCTAGGGATTTTCACAAGTTGAAGAAAAAAGACACTATAGATATTTTCCCTCCAAAAATTCTTCCAAATCTCGTTCATGTTGGTACTTAATGGCAGCCTTCTTATCTTTGTCAAAGATGGTTTTGGTTAGATCAATGTCGTTTATGGTCGCGATTGCGACGGTGTAGTGAATGATATCAGCTAGTTCTTTGGCTAGTTCCTCATTTGAGTCCTGGACAGACTCTTTTCGACCAGAGCGCCCGTTCAAGACCTCGGCTACTTCTCCGACTTCCTCCACTAGCTTGATAAAGAGACCTTCCTCAGTCCGAGATTGCTGGTAATGTTCGAGTAAGTAAGCTTGTAATTGTCTAAACGTTAAATCCTTCATCTTCTCCTCCTCACAAAAAAGCGAGACTTCTGTCCCGCTTTTCTTATTTTTCGTCGATAACGATTCTTACTTTCTTGTCTTCAGTTGGGACAGAGTAGAC
>NZ_AJRE01000025.1:0-909 GCF_000296955.1 Streptococcus sp. GMD4S | reverse complement strand
AGAAATGCATGCTGAGGGCTGGAAACTTAGGAAAGTAAGCTATTCTATCTTATTGTTTGTAGTCAAGTATACCTTTGAAAAGTGTCAGCCTGAGCAGGTGTCTTATCAGTTGGATTTTTACCCGATGGAAAAATCAGAGAGATCCTCCTATTTACAACTATTTAAAGATTGTGGTTGGGAGCATATTACAGACTTTAATAGTTTTTCCTATTTTAGAAAAGCACATTCTGAAATTGAATCGGATGCAGAGTTTGAAATTTATAACGATGCTACTGGGAAGTTAGCTATGGTTAATCGCATTTTAAGACTGCGATTAGTACCTGTTTTACTTTTGCTAGCCATACATATACCATTCTTACTTAAATTGCTCAATAGAAGTAATGCGTATGGTCTATGGAGTTTTCTTGCGGTCGGGCTAGATGTTTTCTGGTCTTTAATCCTTTTGTTAATAGTTGCCTATATTAGCTGGAAGTTATGGCATAAAAAGAAGGAATTATCAGATTTATGATAGGCTAGGTATGCTCAAAATTGGAGGGGAAGTCATGATCAATAAAAAGCAATTTCGGATTTTTACCATTGTTGATTTGGACAAGGAAGAAGAGTATTTGCGTGAGATGCACTTGAAAGGCTGGAGATATAGAACGAGTCGTTTTGGTTTTTTCTATTTTTGCCAATGCCAACCTGACGATGTCATCTACCGTATCTATGATTCTAGATTTCTTAAAAAGTATAAGCATGAACTGCAAGATTTTAGAAATAGCGGTTGGGAATTGATAGAAACAGGTTTTTGTTCAATTCTTCGTAAACCAACTTCTGATATACTTTCAGAGGAGAAAGTCTATATGAGTAAGGGTCTCAGATGGGAAGTTATGCGGTCTAGACTTCGTTCCTGTATAGCCACTTTTTCAG
>NZ_AJRE01000024.1:0-1036 GCF_000296955.1 Streptococcus sp. GMD4S | reverse complement strand
TCATAGCTGAGATTTCTTGTGGAGTGTATTCTTTTCCATTTGCAGAAACTTTTTCAGAAGTTCCCATCTTAGATTTGATAGAGATAACAGTATCTGGGTTTGTTACTGCTTGACGTTTTGCAGCATCACCAACGATGATTTCTCCGTTTTTGAATGATACTACAGATGGAGTTGTACGGTTACCTTCTGGGTTTGCGATGATTTTGCTTTCAGTTCCTTCAAGAACTGCAACTGCTGAGTTTGTTGTACCTAAGTCAATACCAATAATTTTAGACATGTGTTTTTCTCCTTAAATTTTATATTCTATTTTTGACTTTTCTTAATATTCCCCTTAAGTGGTGGGGACGTGAGCAACTCCCTACGGGATTTCATCACTTATTTTTGAGCCAATTGTCTCAAAAATCCCCTGTTTCAGTAGCACACGCTACTGAAACTTTCACCACGGCGGGCAACATCTTCCTTGCAAGCCTCCAGCTTGCTTTTTAACTTTCTTCATAGTTTATTGTCGTTTCGGACAAGTTTTTAAGTTCTCTAGCCTAGTTATATACTACTACCATGGCTGGGCGTAGGATGCGGTCATGGAGTTTGTAGCCTTTTTGGAAGACTTGGGCGATGGTATCTGCTGGGTGTTCATCGTCTGCTGGGAGAGTTTGGATGGCCATATGGTAGTTATGGTCAAATTCACCGTCAGCTGCGATTTCTTCGATTCCTTCTTCTTTCAAAGCGTGAATTAAGCTCTCTTGCACCATCTCCAATCCTTTTTTGACATCGTCTGTCAAACCTTCAACGGCTAGTGCACGTTCTAAGTTGTCGAGCGATGGTAAGATTGCTTTTGCCAGGTCTTGGCTACGATAACGTTGCAAGTTTTGACGCTCTTCGTTGGCACGGCGTTGGATATTTTGCATTTCTGCATGAGCGCGAAGGTATTTGTTTTCGAACTCATCCGCACGTTCATTTGCCAAGTCCAACTCAGACTTCTCAGGAGTTGTTTCTTCAGTTGTTTCCACAACTTCCTCTTCTTTCATTTCTTCGTTTT
>NZ_AJRE01000023.1:0-1447 GCF_000296955.1 Streptococcus sp. GMD4S | reverse complement strand
CAGATGTTCACGTGGACTTTATGATTGGTTCGAATCAAATGGATATCGATGGTATCCGTGAGGATGGAACACGCGTACCACTCTTCCGCAATGGAGACTGGGCAATTTAAGGAGAAGCTATGCTTGGAAGTATGTTTGTTGGTCTCCTAGTAGGACTCTTGGCAGGTGCTTTAACCAATCGCGGAGAAAGCATGGGATGCTTTGGGAAAATGTTTCTCGGCTGGATTGGTGCTTCTTTGGGGCACCTGCTCTTTGGAACTTGGGGTCCAAATCTAGCGGGGATAGCTATTGTTCCAGCTGTTTTAGGTGCTATGGTTGTCTTAGCTATTTTCTGGAGACGAGGAAGTTAATTTCTTAAATCTGATACTCAATGAAAATCAAAGAGTAAACTAGGAAACTAGCCGCAGGCTGCTCAAAGCACTGCTTTGCGGTTATAGATAGAACTGACGAAGTCAGCTCAAAACACTGTTTTGAGGTTGCAGATGGAAGTTGACGCGGTTTGAAGAGATTTTTGAAGAGTATGAAAAGAAAAGGAGGTTGGTCATTGTACCAGCCTCCTTTTGAGTATGATATAATAGTTTTATGAGATTAGATAAATTTTTAGTTGCATGCGCTGTGGGAAGTCGGACGGAGGTCAAAAACTTGCTCAAGGCTGGACGCGTGACGGTCAATGGCAAAAAAGAAAAATCAGCAAAATTGCAAATAAATGAAGAAAAAGACGAAATTCGCTTTGATGGTCAAGTGCTAGAGTACGAGGAGTTTGTCTACTACATGATGAACAAGCCCCAAGGAGTCATTTCGGCGACTGAAGATCCCAAGCATAGAACGGTTCTGGACTTGTTGGATGACTATGGACGTGCCAAAGAAGTCTTTCCTGTAGGGCGATTGGATATCGATACGCATGGACTCTTACTCTTGACAAATGATGGAAAGCTGGCTCATTCCCTTCTATCGCCCAAGCGTCATGTAGATAAAACTTATCAAGCTCAGGTCAAGGGAATCATGAGCCAAGAAGATGTGGAAACATTTGGCAAGGGTATTCCGCTCAAGGACTTTACCTGCCAGCCGGCCAAACTGGAGATTTTGTCAGTGGATTCATATAAGGATGAGAGCCAGGTTCGGGTGACTATTAGAGAAGGAAAATTTCATCAAGTCAAACGCATGGTAGCATACTGCGGGAAGGAAGTAGTGGACCTACAACGTTTGGCCATGGGGACTCTAGTTTTGGATGAGAATTTGAAACGAGGAGAATGGCGTCGCTTGACCAAGGAGGAGTTAGAAGTTCTCCTTGCTAGTATTGCTTAGTTTGGATTATGTTAGAAAAGGTGAGGAGAAAGTCCCTGCCTTTTTCATTTTTCAGTTGCTTCCTTTGTGAAAAGAGTTATAATAGACAGTAGAATAAAAGGAGGAATCTATGAACGCGATTCAAGAATCATTTACAGATAAA
>NZ_AJRE01000022.1:0-1754 GCF_000296955.1 Streptococcus sp. GMD4S | reverse complement strand
CTGAAAAAGTGGCTATACAGGAACGAAGTCTAGACCGCATAACTTCCCATCTGAGACCCTTACTCATATAGACTTTCTCCTCTGAAAGGATATCAGAAGTTGGTTTACGAAGAATTGAACAAAAACCTGTTTCTATCAATTCCCAACCGCTATTTCTAAAATCTTGTAGTTCATGCTTATACTTTTTAAGAAATCTAGAATCATAGATATGGTAGATGACATCGTCCGGTTGACAGTGGTCAAAATAGAAAAAACCAAAACGACTAGTTCTATATCTCCAACCTTTCAAGTGCATCTCATGTAAAAATTCTTCTTCCTTGTCCAAATCAACAATGGTGAAAATCCTAAATTGTACTTTGCTATTCATTGTCTTACCTCCAAATCAGAAAACATACATGGTTTTATTTTTCAGATAATTCTTTCCACTTTTGAAACAAGCTCCAAAAAATATAAGAAATCTGAACCGCAAAAACTATCAATAAAACACAATCTATTATGACAATCAAAAACATTCCCCAACTGAAAGAACTAGCTCCACTGACAAACTTTGAGAAAACCGGTAGTAGAGCTAAAAATAGAATCAAAATAGGAAGCATCCGCAGTCTTAAAATCCGTTTGATCATAGCTAACTTCCCTGTAGCGTCATTATAGATTTCAAACTCAGTATCCGATTCAATTTCAGAATGCGCTTTTCTAAAATAGGAAAAACTATTAAAGTCTGTAATATGCTCCCAGCCACAGTCTTTAAATAGTTGTAAATAGGAGGCTCTCTCTGATTTTTTCATGGGATAAAAGTCCAACTGATAAGACACCTGCTCCGGTTGGCACTTTTCAAAGGTATACTTAACTACAAACAATAAGATAGAATAGCTTACTTTCCTAAGCTTCCAGCCCTTAGCATGCATTTCTCTAAAGTATAGAGCTTCCCTCTCATAATCCGCAATTGTAAAAATTCGATAAACAATTTTCTTTTCCATCATACTTCCTCCAAACTGTTTCTATAGAGCCGTTCAATACGTTTCAATTCAATATCTAAGACTTTGCGTCCCAAGTCTGTAATCTGATAGATTTTCCGTTTTTCCTCCTCTCGGACAAAAGAAATCAAGCCATCCTTTTCCATCTTTGACAAGGTTCCATACATAGTTCCAGGACTAATCGAAACTTGCGAATCTGTCATCTCCTTGACCTTTTGCGTAATACTATAACCATGACGTTCCTTTTGCAGACAGAACAAAATATAAAAGCCCGTTTCCGTCATCGGAAGATAGACCCGACGAACCTTATCTGTTAATTCCATTTATAGGCACCTCCTATTCAGTTCGATATATCGCACTTCGTTATATAAAATATATCACAGCTCGATATAAAATGCAAGAAAAAGAGAGAACGATTTCTCGTTCTCTCTTCTTAGACTCAGGAATTAAGAATTCAATTTCTTATTTCCTAAGAGTGGCTTAGTCTTTCTTACGAAGAACAAAAGCTGCTAGACTTGCAAAGGCAAGACCGATGATTGAAAGAAGACCAGATACTGCTGAACCCGTGTTTGGTAACAAGTTCTGATTTTGACTACTTCTTTCTTCTGGTTGACTAGTATTTCCAGAATCTTTAATTGGGGCCGGAGTGAATTCCCAGGTGCCTACGAAGTGTGCGTCTGCTCCATTGATGATTTCAGATGTCTTGTCATAAGACTTGAAGCTCCATGTGCCTTCTGCTGTCTTCACTTCTGTTTGACTTGGTTGAGTTGGAGTTACTTG
>NZ_AJRE01000021.1:0-1895 GCF_000296955.1 Streptococcus sp. GMD4S | reverse complement strand
AAAGTTTGGAACAGTATGCAGAGAGTGAGTTTAACAAGGTTCGTAGTTTTGCCTTTCCAAATGCCTACTTTGAGAAGGATAACAAGGTCTCTGCGCGTGGATCTAAGGGAGACTTTATCTTCCGTGAATGTGATGAAAATGGAGTGGAAATTATTTCCATCATGTTTGAGATGAAAAACGAAGCGGATGGGACAGAGAAAAGGCACAAGAATGCGGACTTCTACAAGGAATTGGACAAGGACCGTCGGGAGAAAAACTGCGAATATGCGGTTCTGGTGACCATGCTAGAAGCAGATAACGACTACTTTAATACAGGGATTGTTGATGTCAGTCATGAGTATGAAAAGATGTATGTGATTCGTCCCCAGTTCTTTATCCAGTTGATTGGTCTCTTGCGAAATGCTGCGCTTAATTCTTTGAAATATAAGCAAGAGTTGGCACTTGTCCGTGAACAAAACATTGATATCACTCACTTTGAGGAAGATTTGGATGCCTTTAAACTAGCCTTTGCCAAGAACTACAATTCAGCTTCAACTAACTTTGGTAAAGCCATCGACGAAATTGATAAGGCTATCAAACGCATGGAAGAGGTTAAGAAATTCCTAACCACATCCGAAAACCAACTCCGCCTCGCCAATAACAAATTGGAAGATGTTTCAGTAAAAAAATTGACCCGAAAAAACCCAACTATGAAAGCCAAGTTTGATGCGCTGAAGGGAGAGTGAGAAAGCAACAGATGAACGGTATTATTAACTTAAAAAAAGAAGCGGGGATGACTTCGCATGACGCGGTTTTTAAACTGCGTAAGATTTTGGGAACAAAGAAAATCGGTCATGGTGGGACCCTGGATCCGGATGTAGTGGGTGTTTTGCCTATTGCGGTGGGCAAGGCGACCCGCATGGTCGAGTTTATGCAGGATGAGGGCAAGGTCTATGAGGGGGAAATCACTCTCGGCTATTCAACGACGACCGAGGATGCTAGTGGGGAAGTAGTCGCAGAAACTCCTGTTTTGTCGCCCTTGGATGAAACCACTGTCGATGAAGCGATTGCGAGTCTGACTGGGCCTATTACTCAGATTCCACCTATGTACTCGGCTGTCAAGGTCAATGGTCGCAAGCTCTATGAGTATGCGCGTGCAGGTCAGGAAGTGGAGCGTCCAGAACGTCAGGTGACCATTTATCAATTTGAGCGGACGAGTCCGATTTCTTATGAGGGCGAACTTGCACGATTCACTTTTCGTGTGAAATGTAGTAAGGGGACTTATATCCGTATCTTGTCTGTTGACTTGGGAGAGAAGCTGGGTTATGCGGCCCATATGTCTCACCTAACACGTACCAGTGCTGCAGGTTTGCAGTTAGATGAGGCTCTTACCTTGGAAGAAATTGCCGAAAGAGTTGAGGCTGGTCAACTTGACTTTCTCCACCCTCTTGAGATTGGTACAGGGGACCTTGTCAAAGTTTTCCTAAGTCCAGAAGAGGCTACAGAAGTGCGCTTTGGTCGTTTTATCGAGCTAGACCAAACGGACAAAGAATTGGCTGCTTTTGAAGGTGATAAATTGCTTGCCATTTTAGAAAAAAGGGACAATTTCTACAAACCAAGAAAGGTTTTTGGCTAGTCTAACTGGAGTGTGGGGATGGATTTGTTTCCCCTAGACTATCCAAACCAGACTATAAATTTTGAAAAAAATATGATAGAATAGACGACGGATAAAAAAACGGAGGATAGCATGCAAAATAGACCAATCATTATCGGAGTGACAGGTGGTTCTGGTGGAGGAAAAACCAGTGTTTCAAGAGCCATTTTATCGCATTTTCCTGATGAAAAGATTTCCATGATTGAGCATGATTCATACTACAAGGATCAGTCTCACTTGACCTTTGAAGAGCGTGTCAAAA
>NZ_AJRE01000020.1:0-2328 GCF_000296955.1 Streptococcus sp. GMD4S | reverse complement strand
CTTACGTGATATCCATTACACTAAGGGTGGAAACTTGTCTTATTATAACAGAAATTTGCTCTAATAACAAGTTTTTTATGGGTAGACTAAGCGTCCATTAGTGGGAAGCATCCCCGTTCCAGATAGAGTTTTTCACGATAACATAATCAACGTGTTTGAGGTCAGCAACCTTTCGTCCACCTGCATAAGAGATAGCACTTTGCAAGTCCTGCTCCATCTCAGTAAGGGTGTCTTGCAAATGCCCTTTAGCAGGCAGTAAGATACGTTTTCCTTCCACATTTTTATAAGCACCCTTTTGGTATTGAGAAGCTGAACCATAGTATTCTTTGAATTGTTCGCCATCGACTTCAATCGTCTTTCCTGGGCTTTCGATATGTCCTGCAAAAAGGGAACCAATCATGACCATGCTGGCACCGAAACGAATAGACTTGGCAATATCACCATGAGTACGAATGCCACCATCAGCGATGATCGGTTTACGCGCAGCCTTAGCACACCAGCGAAGGGCAGCCAACTGCCAGCCACCTGTACCAAAACCAGTCTTGACCTTGGTGATACAAACCTTACCAGGACCGATTCCAACCTTAGTAGCATCCGCACCGGCATTTTCCAATTCACGAACAGCTTCTGGTGTCCCAACGTTACCAGCAATGACAAAAGTATCTGGTAATTCTTTCTTGATGTGTTGAATCATTGAAATCACACTATCTGCATGACCATGAGCAATATCAATCGTGATATATTCCGGAGCATCAGCCTTGAGTTGGCTAACAAAGTCATACTCGTAGTCCTTGACACCGACAGAAATGGAAGCAATGAGCCCTTGGTTGTGCATGCGCTTGATAAAAGGAATGCGCCCAGCCTCGTCAAAACGATGCATAATGTAGAAGTAACCACCTTTAGCAAGCTGCTCTGCTACGTTCTCATCCAAAATCGTCTGCATATTTGCAGGTACAACGGGTAGTTTGAAAGTGTGATTTCCAAGTGTGACACTCGTGTCTGCTTCTGCACGGCTTTTAATGACACATTTATTTGGGATCAACTGAATATCTTCGTAATCAAAAATTGGAAATTCATTTAACATATCGATGTCTCGTTTCTTTTGTAATGACCTACCTATGCTTGCGCATCCCTACGCCTTTTCCGACGTTTCCTTAACTTATTATAAGCCAAAGTACAGTTTTTGTCAAATATTTTTAATAATCAAATTATATAGTTCGGTTTTTGTTTCGGAAATAGAAAGAGAAAAAAGAGAGATTAGATTCTCTCCTCTTCTCCAATCTTAATAATACTCACCCTGGCGGTAGTCCCATGAGTTAAAGGTATCTGACAAATGCATCATGATTTTATCAATGTCAAGCCCTTTGCGGATAACGACTGGTGCTGGTGAGATTGAACGGTCTCCTCCTTGTTCTGGGATGAGCTTACCATCTTTATCAACCATAGATACCATCACACCTTGCTCGTAGCGAGTTTCAATCGTTTTGTCAGGTTGGATAGATGCCACATAGTCGTCTGCTTCAATGACAAGATCCACTGCTCCTTCGATCCGTTCCCCGATACCTTCCACCTTACCACGGTTTCCTTTTCCAGATGGGTTAGCTGATGAGGCGTAGACCATTTTACCTTCTTCCCAAAGTTTGGCAGCCAGTTGTTCACCAGCTTTACCAAACTTGATGACAAAACAGCTAGTACCACGCACGTCAGTCATAAGTTCTTCACGGCCATCACCGTATGCTTTGAGTTTCTCAAAGGCTTCTGGTTTCCAAGGAAGGATACAACCTAGGAGAATATCTTCGTCCCAATGTTTTTGGTAGAAGGCTTCAATTTCTGGGTTGAGTTGTGCTAAAGCGCGAAGCTCGTCCATGCTACCGCAGAGAACAACACCTGGTTTGTTACGGTTACGCTCTTTGGCTTCAAATTTGCGTTCAAGACCTGCCTTATCGCTAGTCATGATAATGTAACCAACTTTAGTAGGACAAACGATACATCCGCCCTCACCTTTTAAAATGTTATAGCCTTCTTGTGAAAGTGTTCCGTTCCATTGAATGTGTTTTGTCATAGTTCTATTTCCTTTTCTATTTTTACTAATCCTGCCAGTAGGCTGGTCGTCGTTTTTCATAGGCAGCAATCAAGTCCTCATACTGCAAGGTAATTCCGATATCATCCAAACCATTTAAAAGCTTGTGTTTCCATTCTCTATCAATTTCGAAAGTGAATTCTCCGACTGGTGAGATGATTTTTTGTTGTTCCAAGTCCACAGTTACCTGATCGGTCGGTTTAAGTTGGGCTAGTTTTTCTCTAACCTCCCTAGGCTGAACAATGGGC
>NZ_AJRE01000019.1:0-3924 GCF_000296955.1 Streptococcus sp. GMD4S | reverse complement strand
ACTTGACTATCCTATCATGTTTTCTAAGGTCTGTCAAGAAAACCATTTTCAAGTTTTCACACCTTTCTCAAAAAGTTAAAAATTTTTCTCAAAAACGCTTGACTCTGACCTAAGGGGAGGGGTTATACTATTTCTTGTAAGGAGGAAATCATGTACCATATAAAAGAAGCTGCGCAGCTTTCAGGTGTCTCTGTCAAGACTCTGCACCACTACGATAAGATAGGACTCTTGGTTCCTTTAAAGTCAGAAAACGGCTATCGAACCTATAGTCAAGAGGATTTGGAACGACTTCAGGTCATTCTGTATTATAAATATCTAGGCTTTTCTTTAGAAAAAATAGCAGAGCTGTTAAAGGAAGAAAGGACAGATTTATTGCCCCATTTGACCAGACAGTTGGACTATCTGACCCAAGAAAGGCAACATCTGGATACCTTGATTTCCACCTTGCAAAAAACCATTCAAGAACAAAAAGGAGAAAGAAAAATGACGATTGAGGAAAAATTTACTGGATTTAGCTATCAAGACAATCAAAAATACCACCAAGAAGCGGTAGAGAAGTATGGACAAGAAGTCATGGGCCAGGCTCTCGAGCGCCAAAAAGGTCGCGAAGATGAGGCTACAGCCGCCTTCAACCAAGTTTTTCAAGCCTTGGCACAAAACCTTAAAAATGGGCTAGCTGCAACAGCGGTCGAAAACCAAGAGCAAGCAGCCAAACTCTTGCAAGCTATTCGTACTTATGGATTTGACTGCTCTATTGAGGTCTTCGGCCATATCGGCAAAGGCTACGTCTATAACCCAGAGTTTAAGGAAAACATTGACAAATTTGGAGCTGGAACAGCCCAGTACACATCAGATGTCATTGCGACTTATGTTCAGACACAGACAAAATAAAAATCAGCGGAGTTACCTCTGCTGATTTTTTCTGGTTTCAAGTACTATTTGGTTAATAGTTTTTCAACTACGTTTAACTTTCGCATGGTCAGAACCACGCCAAACAATTTTTCAAGATAGTTGGTATTGAGCTTTTTTTGTTTTGCAGTTCTAGGGAGATAGAGGTAGAGACAGTGATCACCTACACAAATTTCTTCTTCACCGTAGTCAGCTTTCAATTTTTCTAGTGGCAGACTTTGGATAAATCCCTGATAAAAAATCACATGTATACGATCGTAAAGATAGTCTTCTCTAAATGGATTCTCATGAACAATCTTTTCAAAATCGTTCTTATTCTTGATAACCATTTTTAAGTCGGCCCCAATTTTTTCCTTTATCAGAGTATGAACGCGTTCTCGTATTTCTTCTAAATCTAAGTCACTTTCAAGAATGATATTCCCACTTTGAATATAGGTTCGAACGTGTTGAAAACCAGCTTCTGTCAGAATATCTACCAAATAAGACATTTTCGGGATAGCATTTTTTCCATTAGGAGTAACGCCTCTTAGTAAAATAATATGTTCCAAAGGACTTCCTTTCTTACTTGGTATTTATTGGATTGGAGCCTGCCACCCATCCGGTGCAGAGGGCAGAAGTGATGTTAAAGCCACCCGTGTGGGCATTGATATCCAGGACCTCGCCAGCAAAGTGGAGCCCAGGTACCAGCTTACTTTCGAGGGTTTTGGGATTGATTTCCTTGAGACTGACACCGCCTTTAGTTACAAAGGATTTGGCAAGAGACATTTTGCCAGTCACAGGAATTTTGAGAGCCTTGATAGACTGGAGTAGTTGCTCGCGTTCTTTTTCAGTTAGCTGTTTAACTTTGTCAGGATAGCCTTGCACCAAAAATTCTGCCAAGCGTTCTGGAAGCAAAGTTTTTAAAGCATTTTTCAAGGATTTTTCCCGATTATCTTCTAGAAATGTAATCAAGTCCTCTTCAGAAAGTTGAGGCAAAACATCTAGCGAGAGAACCTCCCCGCCCTTGACAAAGCTGGACATACGTAGAGCAGCAGGGCCTGAAAAACCAAAGTGTGTAAAGAGCAGATCGTGGGTGATGACATGCTTGCCATAGCTTAAGGTCACGTCATCTAGGGAAATTCCCTGCAAGGCCTTATGTGGAAAATCAGTCAACAATGGGCTCTCAGCAGCTTCAAGCTCGGTAATGGTGTGCTTAAAATGGCGGGCAATTTCGTGACCAAATCCGGTCGAACCAGTAGAAGGATAGGATTTTCCACCTGTTGTGACTATGAGTTTATCACAAGTGAAGATCTGGTCCGCGGATTTCAGGACAAACTGGTCGTCTATCTTTTTAACCGAAATAATTTCTGTTTGAGTAGCAACTTGACCACCGAGTTCAGTGATTTTCTTTTCTAGCGCCTCGATAATAGTCCGAGACTTGTCACTAGCAGGAAAGACGCGTCCATGGTCTTCGACCTTGAGTTTAACACCATTTTCCGTAAAAAAGTTGATGATATCGTGGTTATCAAACTGAGAGAAGACACTGTAAAGAAAACGCCCATTTCCCGGGATGCCTGCCATTAGGTCATCTAAGGTTCCATTGTTGGTTACATTACAACGACCACCGCCCGTTCCAGCTAATTTTTTCCCAAGTTTGCGATTTTTTTCGATGAGAAGAGTTTTCTGACCATAAAAGCTACTGGAAATCGTAGCCATCATACCTGCAGGTCCTCCACCAATGACAATAGTATCAAAATGTTTCATAGCTCTATTGTACCACAAAAAACAAGAGATGCTTGGCATCTCTTGTTGCTCATAATCTTAGTTAATTTCATATCCCATCAACAAACCGCCATCTTCTGCATAGAAACTACAGAGACCAGACGTCGGGATGATTTTGATATCCGCTTGTGGGAAAGTTTCCAGCAAGCGTTCTGACAATTGCTGACAGAATTTATCATTGCTGCGATGAGCCATGACGATACGGCCACCAGCGTAGCCAGCCTTGATGAGTTCTTCATAGGCTGCTTGAAGGGATTTTTTTGGTCCACGCGCTTTTTGGAGTAGTTCTAGGGTTCCAGTTTCACTTGCTTCCCCAACCATACGGATGTTGAGAAGGCCAACAACTGTACCGATAAGCTTACTCAAACGGCCATTTTTTACCAAGTTATCGACCTTAGCGAGGACAAAGAGCAACTTCGTTTTTTCTTGGTAGGCTGTAATAGCATTAACAATTTCCTCATAAGAAAGTCCTTGATCAATCAAGCTATTGATTTTATCGACAATCAAGTCAACCTCACCACCTGCAGACAATGTATCGATCACATGAAT
The DNA here is from genome assembly GCF_000296955.1 of Streptococcus sp. GMD4S. Taxonomy (NCBI): domain Bacteria; kingdom Bacillati; phylum Bacillota; class Bacilli; order Lactobacillales; family Streptococcaceae; genus Streptococcus; species Streptococcus sp. GMD4S. The sequence continues at coordinate 705 of NZ_AJRE01000019.1, read as the reverse complement.
CTGAGTGTCAGGATGTTCTTCAAGGTGGATATTCTTAGCGAGTTGTGCACTATTATGGCTACCTGAAAGAGTACCAGTGATAGTAACGACAAAGATATGCTTAGCACCTTCAAATGCACGCAAGTAATCATCAGGGCTAGGACAAGCTGATTTTGAAGCCTCAGAAGTCGCATACATTGTTTCCATCATGTGGTCAATGTTAAGATTGGCATCATCGATAAAGACCTGATCAGCTACTTGAATGGTTAAAGGAACACTAACAAATTCCGTATCAATAGCAGGAGTTGCCAGTTGACGATAATCACAACCAGAGTCAGCTACAATCTTCCAAGTCATAGAAATTCTCCATCTTTGTCACTTATACATTGACAAAGGTTCTGTCTTTTTTTACAATTATATCATGAAAGCCCTTGAAACAAAAGTACCACCTCTCTGTTGTCACAAGTAGAAAGAAATTGTTATGTCTGAACGTAAAATATCTGAAAAATCTCTTGAAAATCTCAGAAAATCAAATCAAGAATCCAATTTTTTAACCAGAGAAGCAATCGAGACGGCTCTTTTGCAACTTCTAGAGAAAAAAGACTTGGCCAAGATCAGTATTTCGGAGCTGGTCAAACGGGCGGGCGTCTCTCGTGCTGCCTTCTATCGTAACTATGACTCCAAAGAAGAGATTTTGGAAAGTGTTTTTAAACGCAGTGTCCATAA
>NZ_AJRE01000018.1:0-18277 GCF_000296955.1 Streptococcus sp. GMD4S | reverse complement strand
AAACACGGTGTTGGTCGTATTGACCATGTGGAAAATCGCCTAGTCGGTATTAAGTCAAGAGAGATTTATGAGTGCCCAGGTGCTGTGACTTTATTGGCAGCTCATAAGGAGATTGAGGACTTGACTCTTGTGAGAGAAGTGGCTCATTTCAAACCTATTATCGAAAATGAGTTGTCCAATCTCATCTATAATGCCTTGTGGTTTAGCCCAGCAACTCAGGCTTTGATTGCCTATATCAAGGAGACACAGAAAGTTGTCAATGGAACTGCAAAAGTTAAACTCTACAAGGGGAACGCCCAGGTAGTGGCTCGGAAATCTCCAAATTCTCTTTACGATGAAAATTTGGCGACTTATACTAGTGCGGATACTTTTGACCAAGATGCGGCTGTTGGTTTTATCAAGCTTTGGGGGCTTCCGACTAAGGTTTATTCAGAAGTTCAGAAAAATGTTGAGTAGTGACGCGATAGAAAGGGACGACAGAATATGTCGAAAAATACAAAATTATGGGGTGGTCGATTTGAAGGCACTGTGGAAGAGTGGGTAGAACAGTTCGGTGCGAGTATTTCCTTTGACCACCAGCTGGCAAAATTTGATTTGATGGGTTCCCTAGCTCATGTTCAAATGCTAGGACAGACTGGTATTTTAAGTTTGGAAGAGGCAGAGCAGATCCAAGATGGTCTGCAAGCTTTGTTGCGAGATTTAGAGGCGGGAGAGCTTCATTTTGATATTGCAAATGAAGATATTCATATGAATATGGAAGTGTTGCTGACAGAGAAAATCGGTCCTCTGGCTGGGAAACTACACACGGCCCGTTCTCGGAATGACCAAGTCGCAACGGATATGCACTTATATCTAAAGGAGCAGCTTGGGCATGTCTTGGATAAGTTGGCGAATCTGAACAGTGTTTTGCTGGATTTGGCTGAAAAACATGTGGAAACCATCATGCCAGGCTATACCCATTTGCAGCACGCCCAACCGATTAGTCTTGCCCACCATCTCATGGCTTATTACAATATGTTTCAAAGGGACAGCGAGCGTTTTGCATTTAACTTGAAACATACGGACCTGTCTCCCCTGGGTGCGGCTGCTTTGGCGGGGACAACATTTCCAATCAATCGTCAATTATCGAGTGATTTATTGGGCTTCCAACAACCCTATACCAATTCCTTGGACGCAGTGAGTGACCGTGATTTTATCTTAGAATTTCTGTCAAATGCCAGCATTTTGATGATGCATATGAGCCGTTTTTGTGAGGAAATCATCAATTGGTGCAGTTTTGAGTATCAGTACATTAGCTTGTCTGATAGCTTTTCAACGGGTTCGTCTATCATGCCCCAGAAGAAAAATCCTGATATGGCGGAATTGATTCGAGGGAAGACAGGACGGGTTTACGGGCACTTGCTTGGACTATTGACCGTCATGAAGTCTTTGCCTCTGGCCTATAATAAGGATTTGCAAGAGGACAAGGAAGTCATGTTTGATACAGTAGAAACGATTTTAAATTCTCTGGATGTGCTGGCAGGTATGCTATCGAGCATGCAGGTTAATAAGGCCAAAATGCAGCAATCTACAGAGAATGATTTTTCGAATGCGACCGAACTGGCAGATTATTTGGCTGAAAAAGGTCTTCCCTTTAGAGAAGCGCATGAAATAGTAGGGAAATTGGTTCTAGACTCTATCAAGCATGGTAAAAATATTCAAGATTGGGATTTGGAGGAGTTGCAAGTCTACCATCCCTTGATTGAAGAGGATATTTATATCTACTTGCGCCCAGAAACCGCTGTTCAGAGACGGAATTCCTTAGGAGGAACCGGCTTTGAGCAAGTGAAATACCAGATAGAACAAGCGAAGAAAGAACTTAAAGGGGAAAATTGATTCGTTTGCAAAGGAAGAAAGAGAGGTTGAGATGATTTATCAGCCTCTTTCTTGTCTTCTCCAACCAAGCGTGTTATAATGAATACTGCTCAAGCGACCTTCAATCGTTAAAGCACACACGACCTTCAATCGTGAACTGGTCATTTCGTTTATCTTTTATTACGTCGTTAACTCGAAATGAGATGCAAGCTGAGCTTGTCTGATTTATAACCTCAATCAGTCTCCCAGACTGATTGAGCGAACTCGAGATATGCCTGCGACTCGTTGCCTATCATATTTTCATTTTAAGATGATAGGCTAAAATGGTCTCCCAGACCATTTTACTCCTAAAAGCAAACGAAAAGACTATACTCGAAGAAATTCTATTGAAAGTCATAGTAAATAGAATTTTGAGGGTATGAATAAACGAATAGATGGGAGACTTACCATGAGTGATAACTCTAAAACACGTGTTGTTGTGGGGATGAGTGGTGGTGTTGATTCGTCGGTGACGGCTCTCTTGCTCAAGGAGCAGGGCTACGATGTGATCGGTATCTTCATGAAGAACTGGGATGACACAGATGAAAACGGCGTCTGTACGGCGACCGAAGATTACAAGGATGTGGCTGCGGTGGCAGACCAGATCGGCATTCCTTACTACTCTGTCAATTTTGAAAAAGAGTACTGGGACCGCGTCTTTGAGTATTTCCTAGCGGAATACCGTGCAGGGCGCACGCCAAATCCAGATGTTATGTGTAACAAGGAAATCAAGTTCAAGGCCTTTTTGGACTATGCTATGACCTTGGGTGCAGACTATGTAGCGACTGGGCATTATGCTCGAGTGGTGCGTGATGAGGATGGCACTGTTCACATGCTTCGTGGCGTGGACAATGGCAAGGACCAGACCTATTTCCTCAGTCAACTTTCGCAAGAACAACTCCAAAAAACCATGTTCCCATTGGGACATTTGGAAAAGCCTGAAGTTCGCAGACTCGCAGAAGAAGCAGGACTTGCGACTGCTAAGAAGAAAGACTCGACAGGGATTTGTTTTATCGGAGAAAAGAACTTTAAAAACTTTCTCAGTAACTACCTACCAGCTCAGCCTGGTCGCATGATGACTGTGGATGGACGCGATATGGGTGAGCATGCAGGTCTGATGTATTATACGATTGGTCAGCGTGGCGGACTCGGTATTGGAGGCCAACACGGCGGTGACAATGCACCGTGGTTCGTTGTCGGAAAAGACCTAAGCAAGAATATCCTCTATGTAGGCCAAGGATTCTACCATGACTCGCTTATGTCAACAAGCCTAGAAGCCAGTCAAGTCCACTTTACTCGTAACATGCCAGAGGAATTTACACTAGAATGTACGGCTAAATTCCGCTACCGTCAGCCTGATTCTAAGGTGACAGTACATGTCAAAGGAGACAAGGCAGAAGTTATCTTTGCGGAACCGCAACGCGCCATCACACCAGGACAGGCAGTTGTCTTTTATGATGGCGAAGAGTGTCTAGGTGGCGGTTTGATTGACAATGCCTACCGCGATGGACAAGTTTGTCAGTACATTTAGATTGACAAATTTTCTCAATTTGCTACAATAATAAAAGCAATAGAAATGATGGTCAAAGCTCATGGATGTTGCAGGCTTTTTTGCCCTGCACTTCTTACGAGTTTTGACTGTTTTTGTGTCGTTTAAGGGAAAGGACAAAAATGACTCAACAAGACTTTCGGACAACAGTGGGAGACACGGTCTTTGGTGTTCGGGCGGCAGCCTTGATTCTCCAAAATGGCAAGCTCCTAGTTACTAAAGACAAGGGTAAATATTACACTATCGGCGGTGCGATTCAAGTCAATGAAAGTACGGAAGACGCGGTAGTCCGTGAAGTGAAGGAAGAACTAGGTGTCAAAGCTCAAGCTGGGCAGCTAGCTTTCGTGGTTGAAAATCGTTTTGAACAGGACGGTGTTTCCTATCACAACATCGAGTTTCATTATCTAGTGGACTTGCTTGAGGACGCCCCATTGACCATGCAAGAAGATGAGAAAAAGCAACCCTGTGAGTGGATTGACTTGGATAAACTTGAGGAGTTCCAGCTAGTTCCAGCCTTTTTAAAAACAGCCCTACCAGAATGGAACGGCCAACTAAAACACATTCATCTTGAGGAATAGGAGAGAAAATGACTTATAATTTTACGGAAGAATACGATATTATTGTAATTGGTGCGGGGCACGCGGGGGTAGAAGCATCTCTAGCAGCCAGCCGTATGGGCTGTAAGGTCTTGCTTGCGACCATCAACATTGAAATGCTGGCTTTCATGCCTTGTAATCCTTCTATCGGTGGCTCTGCCAAGGGGATTGTCGTGCGTGAAGTGGATGCCCTTGGTGGTGAAATGGCTAAAACCATTGACAAGACCTACATCCAGATGAAGATGCTCAACACTGGGAAAGGTCCAGCTGTCCGTGCCCTTCGTGCGCAGGCTGACAAGGAGCTTTACTCTAAGGAGATGCGCAAGACAGTTGAAAATCAAGAGAATCTCACCCTTCGTCAAACCATGATTGATGAGATTTTGGTGGAAGATGGTAAGGTTGTCGGTGTGCGTACAGCTACCCATCAAGAATATGCTGCTAAGGCTGTTATCGTGACGACAGGGACTGCACTCCGTGGGGAAATCATCATCGGAGACCTCAAGTATTCGTCAGGTCCTAACCACAGTCTGGCTTCGATTAACCTTGCTGACAATCTCAAGGAACTGGGACTCGAAATTGGTCGTTTCAAGACAGGAACGCCTCCACGTGTCAAGGCTTCCTCTATCAATTACGATGTGACAGAGATTCAGCCAGGAGATGAAGCGCCAAATCACTTCTCCTACACTTCACGTGATGAGGACTATGTCAAGGACCAGGTGCCATGCTGGTTGACCTACACCAACGGTACCAGTCATGAGATTATCCAAAACAACCTCCACCGTGCGCCTATGTTCACAGGTGTGGTCAAGGGAGTTGGGCCTCGTTACTGTCCATCGATTGAGGACAAGATTGTACGCTTTGCGGACAAGGAACGCCACCAACTCTTCCTAGAGCCAGAAGGGCGCAATACAGAGGAAGTTTATGTCCAAGGACTTTCAACCAGTCTGCCTGAGGATGTCCAACGTGACTTGGTTCATTCCATCAAAGGTTTGGAAAATGCTGAGATGATGCGAACTGGTTATGCCATTGAGTATGACATGGTCTTGCCTCATCAGTTGCGTGCGACACTAGAAACCAAGAAAATCTCAGGACTTTTCACAGCTGGTCAGACAAATGGTACATCTGGTTACGAAGAAGCTGCTGGCCAAGGGATTATCGCGGGTATTAATGCGGCTCTGAAAATCCAAGGCAAGCCTGAATTGATTTTGAAGCGCAGTGACGGTTATATCGGGGTCATGATTGACGACTTGGTGACCAAGGGCACCATTGAACCTTACCGTCTCTTGACCAGTCGAGCTGAATACCGTCTCATCCTCCGTCATGACAATGCAGATATGCGTTTGACCGAGATGGGACGCGAGATTGGCCTTGTGGATGATGAACGTTGGGCTCGCTTTGAAATCAAGAAAAATCAATTTGACAATGAGATGAAGCGTCTAGACAGTATCAAACTAAAGCCGGTCAAAGAAACCAATGCCAAGGTTGAGGAGATGGGCTTCAAGCCGTTGACAGATGCAGTGACAGCCAAAGAATTTCTCCGTCGACCAGAAGTTTCTTACCAAGATGTAGTGGCCTTCATCGGGCCAGCTGCTGAGGATTTGGATGACAAGATTATCGAATTAATTGAAACAGAAATCAAGTACGAAGGATATATTTCCAAAGCTATGGACCAGGTTGCCAAGATGAAACGCATGGAAGAAAAACGCATTCCAGCCAATATTGACTGGGATGATATTGATTCCATCGCAACAGAAGCTCGCCAGAAGTTCAAACTCATCAATCCAGAAACCATCGGCCAAGCAAGCCGTATTTCGGGAGTAAATCCAGCAGATATTTCTATTTTGATGGTGTATCTGGAAGGTAAAAATCGTAGTATTTCTAAAACTCTTCAAAAATCAAAATGATACGTCGTCGGCTTCAGCTCACCTAACTTAAGTTATGCTTTCGCCTAGCCTTCTAGTCTGATTTCGATTTTTATTGAGTTTCAATCTCAAAAGAAAGCATAGAAAAAACAGCTCCGAAGACGGGGCTGTTTTTTTGACTTATATTCAATGAAAATCAAAGAGTATTATTCTTCATCTGGTGTGAGGATCATAGGGATAATAATCGGTTCACGTTCGGTATTTTCATAGAGGAAAGGACGAATGGCGTTGACAATGGCGCCATTGACAGATTGCACGCTAGCATCTTTGTTCTTCAGTGCGATACGAATTGCATTGAAGAGGATGCGCTGGCTTTGGCGAATCAAGTCTCCAGATTCTCTCATGTAGACAAAGCCGCGGCTGAGAATATCTGGACCAGACAAGATCATTTTAGACTTGAAGTCAACAGTTGCGACTGCTAGAACGACACCATCTTCAGATAGATCTCTACGATCTTTGAGGACGGCTGCACCGATTTCACCGATACGATTTCCATCAACATAGATGTCTTGGGCGTTGAAATGCCCAGCGATACGAGCAGAATCTGCAGTAAGGGCAAGGACATCACCATTGCTCATGATAAAGATATTGTCCTTCTCGACACCCGTATCCACCGCTAGTCCAGCGTGGACTTTTTGCATGCGGTATTCACCATGGACAGGCATGAAGTATTTTGGCTTGATCAAGCGGAGCATGAGTTTTTGCTCTTGCTGACCACCGTGTCCAGAGGTGTGGATATTGTTAATCTTTCCGTGGATGACTTCGACACCAGCTTCTGAGATAATGTTAATCAACTTGTTGACGCTAGTAGTATTTCCAGGGATTGGACTTGAAGAGAAGATAACGGTATCGCCGGGTTGGAGTTGCACTTGACGGTGGGTTCCGTTAGCGATACGAGAGAGGGCTGCCATTGGCTCGCCTTGACTACCTGTACAGAGGATCAGAACCTCGCCTGCAGGATAGTCTTTGATTTCATTTGGCTCGATAAAGGTTCCCTTAGGAGCTTTGATGTAGCCAAGCTCGATACCGTTGACAATGGCCTTTTCCATCGAACGTCCAAAGACAGCAATCTTGCGTCCAGTCTTAACTGCAGCATCCGTTGCTTGCTGGAGACGGAAGATATTTGAGGCAAAGGATGCGAAGATGATGCGTCCTTCAATGCCTTGGATAATCTTCATGATGGACTGACCAACGACCTTTTCAGAGTTGGTAAAGGTTGGCACTTCTGCATTTGTCGAGTCAGAGAGGAGGCAGAGTACGCCTTCTTCACCAAGGGCTGCCATCCGGTGCAAGTCCGCAGGTTCCCCAACTGGAGTAAAGTCAAACTTAAAGTCACCCGTACAGACGATTTTCCCTTGAGGAGTATGAATGACAATTCCCAAAGGTTCTGGAATAGAGTGAGTGGTTCTAAAGAAAGTTGCCTTGAGATTTTTAAAGGTCAACTCAGTATTGTGGTTGATTTCGTAAAGTTTGGCGTTGCGTAAGAGACCGTGTTCTTCGAGTTTTCCACGGATCAAAGCCAAGGCAAGTGGCCCAGCGTAGATAGGGACATTTGCTTGCTTGAGCAGGAAGGGAATCCCACCGATGTGGTCCTCGTGTCCGTGTGTGATCAAGACAGCCTTGACGCGGTCGATATTGTCCACGATGTAAGAGTAGTCGGGGATAACGTAGTCGATACCGAGCAAGTCATCTTCTGGGAATTTAATCCCAGCATCGACGATGATAATCTCGTCTTGGTATTCAATTCCGTAAGTGTTTTTCCCGATTTCTCCCAGACCACCGATGGCAAAAACGCCGACTTCTTCAGGTTTAAGAGTGTAGGCCATATTAGAACTCCGTAATCTCGAAAGCGCCAGTTTCTTTTTCGTAATCTAGCAATTTGTCAGACAAGAGTTCGATATACTCGATGTTGTACTCTGGGCGGTTTTCTTCAACAAGTTGGCGAGCAGAGATACGGCCCTCAAGTTCTGAGTTGGCATCGATGTCTAGGTAAAGTGAGCGTGTTGTTTCACGACGTGGGCTACGTTCTTTTGTTTCTTGATAAAAAACTTTGTAAATCATATAGTTCCTTTCTATTTACAGGTCAGCTTATTCCAAACTTTTAGCAGAGATTTGCTTGATTTCATTCCATTTTGTGTCTAGATTGACCTTGATTCGTTACAATTATTTCAATTATACCATAAAATGAAAAATTAGTAAAAGACGGAAATGGAGAAAGTCTGGAGGGGAAGAAGGAGCAAAAAGACAGGTAGGATTTGGTCGGAGAGCGCTTAGGTGTTATAATGAAAGGGGGAATCTAAAGAGATAGTAGATTTAAGGAAGAATATAGTTCTAGTTTCATTAATCGTTGGTGTAGATGGTTGGGGCAGAATGATATCTTTGAAAAAAGAAAAAGCCCTTGAGAAATCTCGAGAGCAACCAAAAAGGCTGAGACAAAATTAAGGGATCTTTCTGAGCAAGCTTAAGGGGCAGCACCATTACCTGAAGTGATTGAATCACAACTTTTGAAAGACTTGTCACCAAGTCAGACCAAATCTCAACCTTTACCCCATTTTATCATTTACTCAGCTAAGAAATCAATCTATAAGTATAACGATGTAGAAACAGCATGAAGTGGAGTGCTTACTAAAGAGGCAAAGAAAAGCCCTTGACCGAAATCAAGAGCCGTCAAACACTGGGGGCGAATTGTTCAATCGCAATTTCAGTTCTTTAGAAACCAAAGTTTCAGGGATAGCACTGCAACCCGAAGAGTCAACGACTCAACCTGATTTTCCTACCAATGTTGAATTACATTTTAACATTGATAGACCAACATTGTCAACAGTTTAAATAAAAAAGGAATACCAGAAGGAGGATTAAGAATGTTTAGTTTGTTTGAATTTGCAGTAGGGGTTCGCCTCTTGATGTTTGTAGCCTTTGTAGCTTGTGTCTATGGGGGGAATGCCCTGTTTGTGCATCTGGAACACCGCAAAACAAAGTTCCTTTGGAAGCTTGCTTTTGTGACGCTCTATTCAATTTTTCTTCTCCTGGTCACCTATGTTGTCTGGTTCGTTTTCTACTTTGGTTTAAATGCCTAAAGTCAATTATTCATCTAAATATACAGAAAATCCACCTCGTCTTGATAGATGGGATGGACTTTTTCTATTTTTAGGTGCTATCTTTATTGTTATGACGATGATTTCTCACATCGAAAATCGAGTTGAAACATAAATGCATGATCCAAATTTTTTACAAAGAACCTTTCAATTTCCTTGTTCACTTTTCTATTCAAAAAAGATATAACTTTTTTAAATTTTTTGTGTAGAATTGCTTGTCTAAGTGGCAGGCCTCTTTTGTTTCAAAACAAAGAAAATTCCCATGCGCTAGCTTTTGTAGTATAATAGTAAACAGACAAAAAGATAGGAATATGTTATGAAAGTATTAGCTTTTGATACGTCCAGCAAGGCTCTTTCTCTAGCCATTTTAGAGGACAAGCAGGTTCTTGCTGAGACTATGATCAATATCAAGAAAAATCACAGTATTACCCTCATGCCTGCCATCGATTTTTTGATGGGCAGTCTGGATTGGACACCCAAGGATTTGGATCGTATCGTAGTTGCTCAAGGTCCGGGCAGCTACACAGGTCTGAGAATTGCGGTGGCGACAGCCAAGACTCTGGCCCATACCCTCAAGATTGAGCTGGTTGGTGTGTCTAGTTTGCTGGCTTTAGTTCCAGAGCAGGTGGAAGGTTTGGTCATTCCTGTCATGGATGCCCGCCGCAATAATGTCTATGCTGGCTTTTACCAGTCTGGTCAGGCTGTGTGGCCGGAAGCTCATCTGCCTTTGGCAGAGGTTTTGGAAATAGCTGGCGCTGCTAACCAGTCAGTCACCTTTGTCGGAGAGACAGCAGCTTTTACGGAGCAGATTGAAGTGGCTCTTCCTCAGGCTACCCTTCAGCCAACTTTGCCAAACGCGGCGGCTGTTGGTCGTCTCGGTTTAGACCTGCCTTCCCAGTCCATTCATGACTTTGTTCCTAACTATCTCAAGCGTGTTGAGGCTGAGGAAAACTGGCTCAAGAACCATACCGAGTCTGGTGAGTCCTACATTAAACGTCTATGATAGAAATCAAAAGAATCCAAAGACAGCCTGACCTGGCTCAAGCAATCTACGCTGTTATGGTAACAGTTTACCCAGTCAGTCCTTGGGCACTGGAACAAATCCAAGCAGACCTGTCCCAAGACCAGACTTGGTACGCTCTAGCTTATGATGGGGCAGAAGTGATTGGCTTTCTAGCCGTTCAGGAGAATCTCTTTGAAGCAGAAGTCTTGCAGATTGCTGTACTGCCTAGCTATCAGGGTCAGGGAATTGCGTCAGCCTTGTTTGCTCAATTGCCAGCGGATAAGGAGATTTTCCTCGAAGTCAGAAAGTCAAACCAACGAGCGCAAGCATTTTACAAGAAAGAAAAGATGGCGGTCATCGCTGAGCGAAAGGCCTACTACCATGACCCAGTCGAGGACGCCATCATCATGAAGAGAGAAATAGATGAAGGATAGATATATTTTAGCATTTGAGACATCCTGTGATGAGACCAGTGTTGCCGTACTGAAAAACGATGACGAGCTCTTGTCCAATGTCATTGCGAGTCAAATTGAGAGTCACAAGCGTTTTGGGGGCGTAGTACCAGAAGTAGCTAGTCGTCACCATGTCGAGGTTATTACAGCCTGCATCGAGGAGGCGCTAGCAGAAGCAGGGATTACCGAAGCGGATGTGACAGCTGTTGCCGTTACTTATGGACCTGGATTGGTTGGAGCACTGCTAGTTGGTTTGTCAGCTGCCAAGGCTTTTGCTTGGGCTCATGGACTTCCGATGATCCCCGTTAACCACATGGCTGGTCACCTTATGGCGGCTCAGAGTGTGGAGCCTTTGGAGTTTCCCTTGCTAGCTCTCTTGGTCAGCGGTGGGCACACAGAGTTGGTCTATGTGTCAGAGGCTGGGGATTACAAGATTGTTGGAGAAACGCGGGATGATGCGGTTGGTGAGGCCTATGACAAGGTCGGCCGTGTCATGGGATTGACTTATCCAGCAGGTCGCGAGATTGACGAGTTGGCTCATCAGGGACAGGATGTGTATGATTTCCCTCGTGCCATGATCAAGGAAGATAATCTGGAGTTTTCATTTTCAGGTTTGAAGTCTGCCTTTATCAATCTTCACCACAATGCCGAGCAAAAGGGAGAAAGCTTGTCCAAGAAAGATCTGTCAGCTTCCTTCCAAGCTGCGGTCATGGATATTCTTATGACCAAAACCAAGAAGGCCTTGGAGAAATATCCTGTTAAAACTCTAGTTGTAGCAGGTGGCGTGGCTGCCAATAAAGGGCTCAGAGAACGACTAGCAGCTGAAATCACAGATGTCAAGGTTATCATCCCTCCCCTACGCCTTTGCGGAGACAACGCGGGTATGATTGCCTATGCCAGCGTCAGCGAGTGGAATAAAGAAAACTTTGCAGGCTTGGACCTCAACGCCAAACCAAGCCTCGCCTTTGATACTATGGAATAAAGAGTCAGCTTGAGGCTGGCTTTTTTACTCCGGAAAATGTCAGAATATTTTGACAAAGCTGTAAAAATGATGATATAATATGTAAAAATTAGGAGGTGGCCAGATGATTGAGAGAATGGAATTGGGAGAATTTTACAAGGAATTGCGGCTGGCGAGAAAGCTCAAGCAGTCAGATGTGGCTTGTGAAGGTCTAACAGCTTCTCAGTTATCCAAGTTTGAACTGGGACAGTCTATGCTGTCTGCGGATAAACTGATACTAGCTATCCAAGGGATAAATGTGACCTTTGATGAGTTTGGACACAAGCTTAATAATTATCAGGAATCCCCACATATGCGATTTGGACGAAAAGTTGTAGATCGTTTTGCCCATCAAGATATGGCTGGCTTAGAGCAACTATTAGAGGAAGTTGAGCAGGAACAGATGGCGCAGACCTATCGTCGTTTGAATGCTATTGTGATTAAAGATGCTATCCATTCCTTAGATAAAAGGTATCCGTTAGAAGAGGAGGATAGCGAGTTTTTGACCACCTATCTCTATGCTATCGAGTCTTGGACCTGGTTTGAACTCTATCTTTTTTGCAATACCATGCCTTTCTTAAGTAATCAAGATCTGATTTTTTTATCCACCTCTTTACTTGAAAAATCCAAGGAATTTAAAGAGTTGGTACACAATCAATTGTATATGAAAAGTGGTTATCTTAATATCATCTCAGAGCTCATGGAGCGTAAGCTTTTCTCTTACATCCCAATCTTTGAAGCCGAGTTGGAGAGTATGCTCCGGCCATATGATGTTTTTGAGAAAGTATCATTGCAGTTTTTAAAGAAGATGAGTGTATTCCTTCAAACCAAGGGGAGCAATCAAAAAGAGATTGAACACTTTATCCAATCTCTGCAAATATTAGAAAATCCACAATTAACAGCCCTTTTTGAATTGCGTTTGCAGCAATACAAAGAGCTTATCGATTAGTTAGAAAAGGAATGACAATAACCCACTCTAAAATAAGTAGGAGTATCAGTTGGATTTTGCTTTTTTTCATCATTATATCCCTCCTTGTGAGTAGTACCTTCATTATATCAGGGAAAGAGTCAAATCTACAAAAATCGCAAATGTGAAATTTCCATGAGAAAAAATATCAAATATGCGATTTTCTAAAATGAGCTAATTTCTGTGTTATACTGTCCTTGTAAGACATTTGAAGCAAATCCTAGGTTGCAGAAGTGGTTTACAAAGAAAAATAATTAAAGGAGAAAAGAAATGCATAATCTAATGGAACTTGAATTGTTACCTGAAGAGCCAGTAATTACTGTATCACGTGAAGTTTGTAAGTGGACTTGCTCATTTACTGCTCTTTAAGAATAATTGGTTAAAATTAAGGATAGTTAATTACTAATTAACTATCCTTAATTTCATTTTAGAGATAATGTATTTATTATATTTATGGATAGATTACAAACAATGCTGAATAAAATACAAGTTGACACTTACCATAAAAATGGGTGGTTATTTGTGAAGTATAGTAACAATAAACTTACACAGGGATGGAAACTTCATGTAAGCAGTCAACTAAAAGACGCTTGTAATATTTTTTATATTGTTGCACAAGAGCTGGAGAAGGAAAGATGTAACTACAAAGTTCTAGATTGTTTGGATGAGTTAAAAAAATTGAATTCTCCGAGGGAAGTTTCTCCTACTGCAAATAAGTTTATCACTATATATCCGTCTAGTAGGAAGCAGGCCAAACGAATAATATTAAATCTAAAAGAAAAGTTAGAAAACTATAAAGCTCCAAGGATTTTATCAGATTTTCAATGTGGTGAACATTCTCCAATACATTATAGATATGGGGCGTTTAAAGCAATTAAAAACTACAATTTTTCTGAAAATAAAATTGTCTACATGATGAAAAATAGTAGAGGAGAATTAGTAGAGGATCTGAGATTAAATTATCCGTATTTGCCAGAAGGGGTTAAGGATTTATTTACTGATGTGGAAAAAAATAAATTATTTAAACCCTCCCCGGGAATTCCAGAGAATCACCCTTTAAATCACTATAATATCGAGTGTATTCTGAAAAAATCCAATAGAGGAAATGTTTACAGAGCTGTAGTAAAAAATAGTAATCAGAAAGTGATAATAAAACATGCACGACCATATGTTTATAGTTGGGATGATGGTTTCTCTGCAATTGATGAATTAAAGAATGAAGCAACAAATTTGAAAGTATTTCAGAACAAGTCCTATACGACAGAATTAATTGAAGAGTTTTATGTCAATGAAGATTACTTCGTAGTGCAAAAGTTTATACCAGGATATAATTTTTTTGATTTAAAAAATATTGATATCGAAAAAAATGTAATTATTAATAATATAATTGATATTATTAATGACATTCATGCTGAAGGATATTTAGCAGTGGATATTTCTCCAACAAACTTTATATTGGATGATTTTGGTCGTGTTAGGTTAATAGACCTAGAAAATTTTACAAACAAAAATAATACTGTTAGAAGAGCTGCTACAAAATTCATGATAAATACTGATTGTTCCTCAAAAATTTGTACCATTCAACAGGATTATTTTGCACTTGCAATGTTGAGTTTGGCGATTATGCGCGAGCATGTTTTAATATTTGAAGGAGAGGACGTCTTCTTAAATATAACTGCTTTAGATAAAATCAAGTCTTGTATGTATATGGAGAAAGAAATTGGGAACATAACTAAATCGCAATTTAACTGGTTGATGTATTTATTGAATTTAAGTGAACAAGAGAAGTTAGACCGATTCGAGAAGATGAAGTATATAAACGATTTTGAAGATGAAAATATAGGATTTCATTCAAAGAGAGTTAATTCCTCATTCGATTTTCAAATTGAAAATGAGACACTTATTAACTATCTTCTTTCATTAAATATGAATAGAGAAAGTAGGATACTAAATTCAAATGAATTTGGAGAATTTGTTAGTCCAGTATCGTTTCAACATGGCTTATCAGGATATTTGTTTTATTTATCACACATGAGAGACATTTCTGACAATGGTAGAATTATCGAGTGGCTTATCTCTGAAGGAAATCAAAATAAAGGAAATGGGTATTTAAATGGTTATTCAATTTTATTTGGTTCTTCTGGATATCTTTGGGCATTATTAGAGTTCTATAAAAAATTTGCCAGCAACAATCCAAGTAGAGAATTGATTATAGATAAAACTAGAGAAATTTATAAAGACTTGATAAGTAATTATCAGAAAGTTGAAGTATTTGACTTTGCTTTAGGAAAGTCAGGTGTTTTATTGAGTATTATGAAATACTGTATAAATTTCAATGATGTCGATAGTATGAAATTTATTAGAGAAAAAATAGAGGAGTTATATTTATATTTTGTAGAAGAGATACAAAATGTTAATAGTTTAAAAGAATGTAATTTTGCACATGGTTTAGCTGGGATTGCATACGTAATTTCAATTTATAATTCGGAATTTGAATTTAAGGTAGCTTACGAAAATAGTATTAATGTATTTAATAATCTGTTAGAAAATCTGTTAGAAAATGAATATAGTAGACTAAATGCAACTCCTACAAATTTAGAACTATCGTGGTGCGAAGGAACTTCAGGAATCTTACTTTATTTTGAATTATTATATGATAAAAGGTATTCAAAAATAATTTCAAGATTTCAACAACTTGCTTTCAAATTCAATCTTATTCAGTCAAGTTGTTATTGTCATGGTTTATCCAGTTTGTTGCAAACTCTAAACTATCAGGATAATTTAAATTTACGTGAGAATGTAATTGAGATTTTATTAAGTAGATCCAAAAGAGATAAAAATGGTATTTTGGTATTTGAATGTGAAGAAAGTTCAGATACATTATTTGATTTTGGAATCGGAAATCTAGGGATTTATTGGTCTATCCTTGGGGAAAACTTCCCGTTTGAACTCAAAAAGGAGTTGCGATGAAAGTATTTATTCAAAATAGAGATTTTAGGCAATTAACCATCAACCAGTGGATTTCAACGGTTGGGGATACGATTTTTTATCTTGCTTTTTTGAATTATGTGGCAGATGCTTCGTTTGCCCCCTTGGCAATTTTACTCATTACGATTTCAGAGACTGTTCCTCAAGTTCTGCAAATCTTTATGGGAGTTTTGGCTGATTTTCAACATTATCGTGTTCTAAAGTATACGGTTATTAGTTTTGTCAAATTTGTACTTTATTCTATAGTGGCACTTTCGCTTTCAGGGCAGTCCTTTTCCTTATGGCTAGTATTCTTTATTTGTTTGATGAATCTCTTGTCGGATACATTGAGTTACTTTTCAGGAGCCATGCTAACTCCTATTTTTATAAGAATCATTGGGAAAGAACATCTTACAGAAGCCATTGGTTTTAAACAATCAACAGTTAGTTTAGTTCGGACAATCAGTAATATTCTAGGAGGGGTTCTACTAGGAATTCTTTCCATTCAGTTCATTTCCTTGCTCAACGCTCTGACGTTTCTGATAGCATTTGTAGGTATTCTTCTGATAAAAAATGATCTTTTGAAAGTTGAAAAAACAATTAACTATCAAGAAGGTCTTTCCATAAAGTCGTTTTGCCAGCATTTGTTCCAATCATCGAAATTGATCTGGAATATGGATAGAGTGATCTTCATTTTATTTATCGTATCTATCAGCCAAGCTGTGATCAATGTCACTGTTCCTATTTCGACTCTTTTTTTAAGAAACCAACCGTTTTTGAATTTACAAACTGGTCAATCACTCGCTTTGTTATCAACACTAGAATTGTTAGCACTTATTGTCGGAAGCCTTGTAAGTGGCTATCTGAAAAATACGATTTCTATAAAAACAGCTCTATACGCTTCGGTCGTCATCCAGTTACTCCTTCTAGTAGGATTTGCCACAGTTCATTTTGGTTTGATTCTGCTTTTCAGCTCCTTGGATGCCTTCATCGCAGGGTTACTCTCTCCTAGATTGCAAGAACTCGTCTTTAAACAAATACCTGAGGAGTCAATGGGAGCGGTTCAATCCTCTATTGGTGCGATTACGGTTGTTTTACCAAGTCTATTCACAATCGTTTTTGTAACGATTGCTACAAGTTTTGGGGTCCTATCGGTCAGCTTTATTCTATTGCTATTACTCCTAACTGCATTTGTCATGCTCTTGAATATTCGTGAGAGCATTTAGTAGGAAACTTTGATTTAATTTTTGTTCATATGATAAGGCTGGCTTCCCAGTCTTTTTCTTATTATGGCGGTTTGTCACTTACCCTTCACAGCATCCGACTCTATCAAAGTTTGTCAATCATAGAGTTTTTTAGTATAGTAGAAATATGAAATTTACAAAAATAATCAGTGGTTTGCTTGCTCTTGGAGTGATAATCTTATTTATAAAATCTTACCAAAATTTTAAAAATTTGGAATTTCCTAGTACGCAGTTAGTCATGTTTAAATCGCTTTCGTTTTATATGTCTGTAGAATCTTTTGAAAATACATTTGTCGCAGCTGACAAAGTCGTGGAAGAGGAGGAAATGGCCTATCGTGATACTTGGCGTGCAGAAGACCCGTATTTCTATAAAACAGGTCGCCTTTTCTATTATTACGAAAATATGAGATGGGAAGGCTATACTATCCGCGCAGATTTTACATTTTCAAAATGGCATACCTTGGAAGAAGCGAGGGCTTCTTTTCCTGTTGCTTCAAAAATGGAACAGAAAGAACTACTTGACAAACTATCGCAGGCTATAAAAACAGAAATTGAATCTTTACCAGACTATCAGTCTATGACAGTTGAAATGGTAGAACTAGATCAAGATTCTTATCAATATAAAGTCAAATTACAAGGGCAAACGGAGGATCTCTGGGTCGAGGTTTATTCGACAGAACTTGGATATCATGAAAAGCTTGAAGATAAGGAGTATGGGGTTGGGATTAGTCAATATCGGAGGCATGCATCGTAATCCTTTCCTTCTATACCATAGAATAAAGAGTCAGTTAATTGTTGACTTTTTTTATCTTGGACAAATGCCCGAGTTTTTTAGTATAGTAGAAATATGAAATTTACAAAAATAATGAGTATGGCACTTGCTCTAGTGGTATTGTTGCTGTCTTTAATGGTTTTTCGAATGTTTCAAAAGACGCAATTGGTCATGTTTGAATCCGTTTCTTTTAATATGCCCCTCGAATCTTTTGAAAAAGTGTTTGGAAAACCTCATGAAATAGTAGAAGAGACAGAAACAGGCTATCACAATCCTTGGCGTGCAAAAGATCCTTATCTCTATAAAACCGGGCGCCTTTTCTATGACTACGAAAACTTTAAATGGAAAAGTTACAGCGGTCGAGTGACCGTTACTTTTTCAAAATCGCATCGTTTACAAGGAGCGACGGTTTATTTCCCTATGGCTTCCAAAGATCAACAAAAAGAGATATTTTATAAAGTGACCCAAGACATGAAAGCTGAAATCGAAGCTCTACCAAACTTTCAGTCTTTGAAAGTTGATGCTTTGGTGGGGTATGATGTTGGTTATCGATTTAAGGTCAAAATGAAAGGGCAAGGGAGAGAACTCTGGATTGATGTTTATCCTACAGAATATGAGAATGAGGATAATCCTGAGAACAACCAATATAATATTGCAATCGATCAATTTCGATGGTAGTTACCCTAGCGTGCTTGTTTTGAATGCTTAGTAGTAGAATGCTGTATTTGTAAGAATGAGGAGAAGGATGAAAGAAAAAGGATTTTGGGAAGGTGTTCAGGCAGCCATGCCGACTGCCCTTGGCTATGTCAGCATTGGT
>NZ_AJRE01000017.1:0-23602 GCF_000296955.1 Streptococcus sp. GMD4S | reverse complement strand
GACATTCTGTCATTTCTCCTTAAAATTTTTTAAATACAGTCTATTATAGCATAAACCACGGTTAATTTTCAAGTAATGAATGCGCTTTGAGTGTGTCTGTTTTTGGGAGAAAATGAAAAATCACCAATAGAACGTAAATAAAAGACCGAAACTTTCAACTTTTTCCTGTCCCAGTCTTGATTTATTGTTCTTTTGATGATACAATAGATTTAAACTGATTGAACAAGTAACGGTTGTTTAATCGGTGGGCGTTTGAGTGTTAGTAGCACTCAGCGCCTTTTGTTCGTGTTTTTTATAAGTCTATTATACCACTTTGGGAGGAAAATGCAAGCATTTTCCCAAACTTTTTTTTCTAAAAGGCTTGACAAATCATGGTTTCTTATGATTTTCAATCCCTTTCATCGGTAAGAGCTCCCCAATACTTCGGTTTTCGGTTTGAGCGATTGTTCTGTGGTAGTGTATAATCTGATTTTTGAGTATGTTGAAAGTGACCAGGATAATCTTTTTCCTGGTCTTTTATTGTTTGGTAGGATTTCCTCCACTCTCCGAAAAATAGGTCTCTCAATTCTCCTGTATGGTTTAAAAGAATGGTTTGGCTCATAGTGTCAGCGCCTTTCTCACTCCAATACATACCTCTATTTTTCATTCGATACGTCACTTTGCGATGCTGAGATTCCATGATACCAATACCCTTGCTACTGAGTCCAAAGCTCTCAGGATGATCAGTATATTTAAAGTTTTTCAGAAGTTGTCTTTTGAAGCGTTGAAAAGACTCTAATTTTTTGTCTGATTTAATCAAAGATTCAGCCGTATCAAGTACCGTTTCTAGTAAACCCTTATCTCGGCTCTTGACCGCTTTAAAGGCTTGTTTGGTCAGCTCTAAAGGAAAAGTACGTAAATTCTTTTTCAGGGATTGATTCACGTGAAAAGCATCCCAAAAGTGCAAATGCTCTTTAGGCTTAAAAGCACTAACTAAGTCCTTAAAGTCCGTAGGAGAATAGCCTTTACCACCATCAGAATTAGTCACAATGACCGTTTCGGGAGTAATTTCAAAATGCCTAGTCAACAAATCCATTAGTCTATCTTTGGCTTTATGACAGCGTGTAGAGATAACTTCTATCTTGTCTTTTAAGATATTCCTCTTCCCCTTCTTGCTTCCAGTATGGACGACAAAATGACTTAACTCAATAGACTTCTTTTTCCTGTCAGGCATTGCCTGTTTGACCCAAACCCCATCACCTTCAATATAGACTTTCTTTGCTCTCACTTTGTCCTGGTTATCTTCAGACCAGTCTGAAGCTGATAAAGAGTCGTACTCCTCTTTTTCAGCTAGTAGTTCACCTGCCATGTCTAAAGCGTGCTGAACTGTATTCTTGGTGATATAGATTTCCTTTAACATTTCCATCACCGATACAACTTTACGATAGGGCATAAAATTAGCAAGCTTGGTCACCTGGTAAAGTAGCTCCTGAGAAAACCTCGACCTTGGTTCTAGTCCTAGCTTTTCATCAACAGGGATTCGGATGGTGTCATCTTTCTTCCATCTGCTACGTGAAAAGGTCATTTCTCCAAAAGAAAAAATAACTGTCCGCTCTTTTTGATTGATTCTTTTGTACCCCTGCGCTCGCATAATAGGGGCAATGAATTTTTCATAGTTTTCAATCATCTTCAGAAAAGCCCGTTGATTATTTTGTTTCAACTGCCTTGAAAATTCTCTTTCGTCTAACACGGTTATATCCATTTTTGTCACCTCAATCATCGCTACCGCCTATTATACCCCAAAAACAAGAAAAGAAAAAAGACCTCTCCAAACGGAAAGGTCTATATTTCTATAGTGATTTTAATAGTGGTTTATATCATGATTTTAATAGTGATTAAAATCAATATCTAAAGTGATAAACCTTGGTCTTTTTGGTTCTTTGGAGCGGATGCAGTTGGCAAAACCTCTTGATACATTTTCTTCAGAGATAGCTCATGTTGACCACCTAACAATAGATTTTCAAAAAATCTATCCAGGTATTCAGGATTTTTCTTCAGCAATTTTGCATTGTCCAAAACCAGGGCATCCCTGAAGTAACGTGCATTCTCTTTGAACGGGCTATTATCAACTTCAAAGCCTAGTGAACGTAGGTACTTAATCATGAAGACCGTAACAGTTCGGGTGTTGCCCTCTCCAAACGGATGGATTTGCCAAATTCCCGATACAAACTTTTTCAAGTGCTTGACCATTTCTTCAGGTGTCTTCCCTCGATAGTCAAATTGTGACTCCTGGTCAAAATCATAGGTTAAGCTAGCCGAGATAGTTTGATAATGATCATAGATAACGCTATCTCCCTCTAAAATCGGCTCTTTTTTAGTGATGTTATAATGGCGATATTCTCCTAAAGGGATACCTTGGCTTAGAACGCCAAAGAATAGCTCTTTATGGATTGATTTTAGAGTGGTTGGGGCAAACTTGAAGGCGTTGCTTGATAACAGCTCTACAATCCTTAAAGAGACAATATCAGCTTCTTTCGTGCTATCATCGGTCTCTTCATGGTATTTGGTAATTTGGTCATAAATTTGTTGATACTCAATCTTACCTTCAATCTGCTCTTTAGCCAATTCAACCATATAGCGTGATGGCTCAAGACCGTCTACTTGCTGAAGACCAAAGCCAGTCTGCCATAAGTCAAGTTTAGTCTGATAGGAAAGGTTGGGGTTATCAATTTCATAGGTTGGTTGCATAGGTCACCTGCGTAAATAATATTATAGTGATTTTTATCATGATTTTAATAGTGATAAAAATATTGACGATTATTCTTCTTCATAACTCTCAATCCAATTATCAAGGAAAGTTGATGCTCCGCTATATCCTGCTTGCTCCGCAATCCTATCTAGCTTTTCTCGATTTTGGGGCTTCAAGGTGAACTGATAAGGATGTTTGGTCTTCCCTGATGGGCGACCTGCTCTTCGCCCTTGTGATTTTGCCTTAGGGACTGACGGTATTGTCTCGCCTAACGCTTTACTAATTTTGTCCTTTTTGATTTCAAAAGCCATTGCATACCTCTTTTTAAATAGCTATTTATATCATGATTTTAATAGTGATAAAAATATTTATTAAAATCATGGTTTTTATATTGATTGATATTAGGAGTTATCCGACACGGTCTGAATTTGGATCAGTGTTTCTTCCAAAGCTGAAAAGAAAGCCTTGTGTTCGTTTCGTGATGTTTGGTCAGCCATGATGTCAATAACAGTATTGTCTTTTGATGCTCGGTTAAACAATTCCTTTTGAGGAATTTGACCAACAACATTGTCATCATTTTCAAGGACAGATAACAACTCTTTCGATTTTGCCGTATTATGCTTTATCATGTTAGGCAAAAAGTAGAGTTTAGCAGTAATTAGAGACTCACGGCTTGGACGGACAATTTCTGTTTTTCTGTACTCGTCAAGACGGACTTCAAGATTTTGTTTCGCTTCAAAAGCAAAATCGCTTGGCGTAATGGGACTGAAAAGAGCATGACTAACAGCGATAGCATTTCTTGTAGCAATCCCGAAGTCAGGTCTGCAATCTAAAATCACATAGTCGTATTGTGCCAGGTTCTTTGCTTCCAGGTTTTCACCTAGCCAGTCATACAGAAACATATTCTGATTAGGATTGGTTTCAAGTCTTCTTTCAGCTTCATCTAGTCTCATAGAACCTGCAATTAAATCAATGTTAGGCGCAACCGATAAAATGGTCACGTCTCCTGAACCAGTAAAGACATTAGCAACTGTTCCTGAATCCTCGTAAACGTCATAAAAGTGTGTTAGGTTGCTTTGATGGTCTAGATCAATAAATAAAACTCTATGACCTTGACTAGCTAAATACTGACCTGTTAGAAGGGCTAAAGTTGTTTTTCCGACTCCACCCTTGATGGCAACAAAGCTGAGTAATTTCATTTATTTCTTTTCTCCTCCCTTTTTCTATACTTCTATTATAATATACATCATGATAAAAATCAATATAAAAATCATGATTTTAATAAATATTTTTATCACTATTAAAATCATGATATAAATCACTATCTTTTTATCTGATATTTTTCACGGTAGCGCCTAAACGTTCGCTCGTTTATGCCTGTTAAGCCTGCCACGTCTTTATCAGACATTCCTGAAAGGTAAAGCTCGAAGGCGTGTTTTAGTCTGCTATCGTCTTCAGTAAAGAGTGCCTTTCTGCCCTGGTATTTGCCCTGAGTTTTTGCAATAGCTATCCCTTGGGCTTGACGTTCCTTGATTCGTTCCCTTTCAGCTTGTGCCTGGTACTTGTATAGCTCTAAAATTAAGTTGTTTAGAAGCCGTCTCAAGTTATCATCTTCAATCCCTCGAAGGGTTGGAAGGTTTAACACTTCCAAGGTAGCCCCTTTAGTTTGTATCTGATTCATGACTTCAGTTAGCTCCTGGTTATTTCTTCCAAGTCGTTCTAGCTCTGTCACAACGACTATATCCCCTTCACGGATATAGTCAAGCATGGCTTTCAACTGTGGGCGGTCTTTGCTGACACCGCTGACCGCTTCCTGAAAGAGCCTGTCAACGTGCTTCAGTTGATCCAGTTGCCTATCCAAGTTTTGGTCAGTCGTGCTGACCCTTGCATACCCAATTTTTGTCATATTTCCCCTTTCTATTTTGCCTAACCCTATTGTCCGCCTCCTCATCCCTTTAAAATCAAGAAAACGGCAAGCGGTCAATAGGCTATAGCCTATTGACCGCTTGTAGTAAAGTGGTTTTTATGGAGTGTGAGGGATTCGAACCCTCTAGGCGCTATTTGGTACTTTCTGTAATTAGGATAAACAATTCAATGGTCACTCCAACAGCACCATTAACCACCAAGTTTGAAATAGACAACTTCATAGATATACCTCTTTTCAAGCTAGAAATAGCAATATAGGTTTGAATTAAATCACAAAGAAGCGATATGTCCAAGTTTATCCCTAAAACACTACATACTAATACACACTTTAGCACAAGAGTAATCATCCGCTAAGGTCTATATTAGCAGAATCATTATACTATTTTTAGTTTCAAATTTCAATAAAAATTAGTCTCAAAATTAAATTTCATCCATACTTGTTTCATAATGACTTTTAACATCTTGACGTCTTACTTCAGCGTTACGTTCTAATTTTTCATACTGAGTAAAGTCTTTAACGATGCTTTCAAATTTTTCCTTAAGTGCTTTCCGCTCGATGGAAACCTCGACCACCTGCTTTTCAATTTCTTTTGGATTGACTGAAGGTGAAATATTCAATTCTTCCAAAATTTGATAAGCTACTTTGGCATCAATCGGATTGTCTGCGTGAATATCTTCAAGCGCTGAAGCAATTTTATTGAGTCGCTCAATCTTCTCATCCAAACTATCAAGTGACTCTTGTGTTTCTTCAATCTGTCCCAGGAAGCGGTCATGTAACTCATGGAATTGGTCTGAATCGGATACCCCGTGACTAACCAGGTAATTATATTCTTTGACCAACAAATCCAACTTAGAAATGTTAGGGTTCTTGGTTAAGATATATTCTCCGCTTTCGTAGGCAAGTTGATTGATAAGCGTTGACCCTTTCATGAATTTATTGCTTGCTGAATTGTCAGGATTGATGAAATAGAAAAAATCTGACTTCTTGATAAAAATATCAAAACTTCCATCCTCTTGTCTATCAACAAGGCGACTAGGAATTTTGACTGTACCTTTGTTGGCAATACCGTATTGCATTTGAAGATAGATACCTGTGTCCGTCTCATGCTCGACCTGCCACGGTTCAATCTTGACCCGTATTTCAAAATCTTCTGCCTTTTCAGCTTGTAATTTGTCATACTCACTCTTGATACTTTCCAACGGATAGACGATTTCATTTTTAGCCAGGCGCTCCTCAATCTGTTCTAAAGAGTAGCGTCCCTTTTTAGATAAAGTGCTGTCACGGGTATTTCGTTTTTGGTCTTTATCCAATAATTTATACTTGGCATATTTCCCAGTAAAATCAACTGCAAGATTTAACGCCTTTGCCTTTTCTTGAAAATCTGAAAGGTTGGTTGAATGCTTCAGGAGAAACTCAAGCCGTGATTTAATTTCTAACTTGAAAACATTTTCTTTTTGGTAAGCTGAATATTCTTTGTGACCGAATTGATTTTGACGGTCAAGAATTTTTGCACCTGCCAGGTCTGCATACTTGTCAGAAATTTGTTCAAGGGCTTTCTTTGTTCCTTTTTGCCATCTGAATTTATTGAGTGTGACCGAGTTAGTGGAATTGATATAAATGTGATTATGAAGATGCCCCTTATCCATGTGAGTGGCAATGACAAATTGATGACTGCCACCTGTCAACTCAAGAGCTGTCTTCCGTCCTATCTCATGTACTTGCTCAGGTGTCAAATTGTCTTCAGGGGAAAAGGACTGAATGATATGGTGTGCCAAAACATCATTTTTGACCAACTCTTCATTATTGATTGGTCTTCCTTTTTCCAAATTGGCAAGTTGCTTCAACATCATAAATTCTGAATAAGCAGACTCAACATCAATCACCAAATTTCCTGAAACTAGCTGAGAGACTATCTTACCATCTACAACCTTCACAGGAAAGTTCAAATCAGAATCAATCAATTCTGTTCCAATAGTCTTAGCACCATCTTCAATATACTTGATACCATCAGCTAACTTGTTGACCGATTTTATCTGCTTAACTTTTGTAACAACCAAGTCAATTTACTCCCTTCTGTCTCTCATCATTTTTTCAATCATAGCCACTTCTTTATCAAAACTGTCATCCATCAACCGCTTAACTTCTGCAAGTGAAGCCTGCAAATTTTGAAAGTTTTCAAGTGTAATTTCTTCAGTTGTATTGACGTACTTTGCAAGCTGATTGATATTTGTACCAATACGATTTATCTCCGTTCTTAATTTTATCAGCTCCGAATAATCAACCGTGACAACCTCGCCTGTCAAAAGCATATAACGGGCGTAGGTGTTGAAATTTGAAAAATTATGATGCGCCATCCTCTGCTTAATAAGATCGTTTTCTTGAGGTGTCACTCGCATCTTTTTTTGAATTTGTCGGTATAATTTCTTTTCGTCACTCATTTTCTTCCTCTTTCAATTTACTTGACATCTGTGCCGTAGCCCTCTATACTTTTCAAACTGGCAAGCATAGCAAGGTGGTACCACCTTGCGAAATTTAAAAGATTTTTCCAACCCCAAATACTGGCAATTCTGCCAATTTGGGGTCGGTAAATCTTTCAAAGTTTTGGGGAAAATCCCCAATCCCCTTAGTCGTCTTTCAGACCTTAGTTGACTTCAACTTGTTGAAGCAACTCCTCTTTTAAGGACTGGTAGTCTTCATCTGAAAGAGAGTCAAGATAGGAAATTGTTTCTTGATATTCTTCAGCTAAGTCAGGGTCAATGCTTTTGAGTTCGTCCGCATCTTCATCTAAAAGGGCGATGGCTTTTCTGCGCTTGGCTTCAATAAAGCTTTCATTTCTTGTGTACGTTCCATTCTCTAAATAGAACAAGTTGAGAAGTAATGTTGTTTCAATAGTGTCATTCATGTTTTAGTCCTCCGTTTGTTTTCTGCGACTCATAAAGCCTGCGGATAATTGAGCGACAAGGTCTTCTACAGGTTCATCTCGTTGTCGCTCTTCTGCTCTTTTTTTGGAGCATCTTTCGCCTGCTCTTTCTCTTTAGGGTCAACCGCTTTTTCTTTAGATTGGTTTTTCAAGCGGTCAAGTTTTTCTTGAAAGGGATCCTTGGTCAGTTCTTTAGTTTGATACTTTTCAAGGGTTTTATCAATTCTTGAAATCAAACTATCTGCTTCTTTTTGTACAATTTTAATTTGACCTTCTAAGTCAGATAGTCCGTTAGGGTCATCTGTCCATGTTGCCAAATAGCCAAAACTGTACTCACTTGTATCTAGCCCATAATGACTAGCTACCACAAAAGCAACTGACTCAGCTTGTAATTCTGCAGTACTTCTTTTAAGAGGAGTTTCTTGTAATTTCTCCATGTTGTGTAGATCAGAATGTGCCATTTCATGAAAGATTGTTTTTAGTGTTTGTTGCTCAGACATCCCTTGCTTAATCACAATTTCATTGTTGTTTACGGAATAAAATCCGTTAGAGCCTTTGGTGTCTTTGCTAAATGAAAGGGGAACACCATTAGCTTCAGATACCTCTTTAGCTGACTTGTAAAGATTGCCATAATCTTCATAAGTCCCCTCAAGTTCATAGACTGGTTTGGGTAATTCTTTTCCATTTGTCTGTGAGACATCAAAGACTGGGACAAGTTTGAAAGACATGAATGTTTGTTCATTTCCATTCTCATCTAAGAGTGGTTCATTAGTTTTAGGGTCTCGTCTTTTTAGAGTTATAGGGGCAAAAATCCGTAATGACTTTTCTCCCTTATTGACACTTCTCTCAAATTCATCCTTCCACTTTTTGAAGGATGCCACGTGAGAAGCTTCAGGGTTTTGCATTAAAATCAACTGAATATTTCTCGGTGAGTAATTGTGAAATTTACTCATTGTGGTCAAGTATTGTTTGTAAGTGTCAGACTGAAAATAGTCTTTAACGCCATCCTTCAAAAGTTGAGAAAGCCCCTTACTGTCTTTTGCCTGAATCAGTTCAGCAACGCTTTTTTGTGGTTCAGGTGAAGGTTGATTTTGATTATTTGGATGATTGCTGTCAATAGGGTTTGACCCATAACTGACCTCTTCCTGGTCTGACTTTCCGTCACCGTCTGTGTCAGCATTAAAAGGACTTGTCCCTTGAGCTTTTTCAACTTCATCAGGAATACCATCACCATCTGAATCACGTTCAAGCTCTTCTTTTCGTGCTTCAGCTTGTTTTTTCTCTTCATCTTCTCTGAGAATTTGCTCAAAGCGATTTCTCAAATTTGGTTCATTATTGTCTGCCATAGCTAGACCTCCATTTTGTAAATTTGGTTCATCTTTAAAGGGTTCAAAATCTCTATTTTGTCGCAATATATCAAGCATTACTTGTCCATTATCTTTAACAAATTCAGGATTGATTGACATTGTTTTGATGCTGTCGTCTTTCTCAACAAAGACCCCTAATATCGTTTTTTCTTGATTTAAAGTATCCAGTTCAATGTTGAGCGTTCGGCTAGGCTTCAGCAATGTTGCAGGGAAGGTTGAGTTATCATCCGTCCGAAAAGCTAAAAGAATATCTTTATCGTCTGAACGAATAGCACTTGAAACATCTAACCGCCCCATCTTCTCAACGGAAGATAAATCATCAAAGACAAAAGAATCTGACTCAAAGATTTCAGGGAGCATAGGGAGTAATTTTGCCTTATCTCTAAAGCCAACCCCAACTGTTAAATTTGCAAAATCGCCTTTTCCTGAAGCTACGTCTTCAATGAATTGCTCTGATAAATTTTCAGCCCACTCATGATAAACAGGAGCAATCCCCGTCAAGTGCATCCAATGCCTTTTTTCAAAATCCACCTGAAGCATCTGAACGTCTTCTTTATCCTGGTAAAAATACGTGACCTTACTATCAGCCAACTCATTAAGATACCAGTCAGCCGATTTTTGAAATTCTTCAGCGTAACGATTGAGATACCTCAAATCTTTATCAGTCGCATAATGATAGCCATTTCTAAGCCCAACACTTGACTCTTTTGACCTATCAATGTTAAAATATAATTGAACATTGGCAGGAAAATCAGGTTGAGTCTTTGACTCTTCAGGCTGTGGTGCTGTCCTTGAAGGTTCGCCTTCTAAATAACCGGAATTGCGATTGATTAGTTCGCCCCCAATGTTATTAAGTGGCTCTTGACTTCGGTCAAGGGCTTTTTCTTTGCTTTCCTTCAGGTAGTCATTCCAATCCATCTTGTCCTGACTTTCCAATCTCGGGGGGAGATCTGGAGTCAATCCAATTTCTTCATTGGTCAACCGTTCAATAAAGGTGTGACCTGCTTCATCATTATCAACTGCAAGGGTAATTAAGTCCTTGTGCTTTCCATCCTTAAAAAAAGTGCTTAATTTAGCTGTTTTAGCGAGGAAGGACGATTTTTTCTCCTGGTCAACCTCATCATCAAGTTCACCAACTTCAGACAAGAGTTCTGCCACGTGACGGCTCACCGTTGATTCTTTTAAGCCATCCATCGCAACTAGACGGACATCTTGAAGGCTATCCTTATGAAGTTCATAATAGCTCATTAAATCAATAGGAGCTTCCGCAAAGACTAATCGTTTAGGTGTTCCAATATCAACGTGCATTCCCGTCATACCATCAGAAGCCCTCATAATCTGTTTTAAGCGCCCTCTCTCGTAAAGGTCATGATTTTCCTTAATACCTTGAAGAGAAGCACCTATAACCTCTCCTTGGTTATCTAAACTCTTGAAAACAATGACAGGTTCATAGTAGTCCCCTGTCTTTTTAGTGGCTTGTGATAAGACGTTTTTTTCTCTGAAAAAATCGATCGTCTCATCAGACAAGCCCCTGACTTCCTTCAGAAATTCCCTGGCTTCTATAAACTTAGTTTCATAAGGCTCAAGGTAATATCTGAAGGGTTCTTTTTCAGGAACGTTGGTCACATCGACCACGTCAAAACTACCTTCTTCCAAGAAGTGTTTTGCTTGCTTAAAAGAAAGCTTCTCCCCTGTCAATTCTTCCTGAACGACTTGAACCATTTTAATCACATCACCGCCATTGCTACGGGCAAACCAATTGAAATAGTTTTCCCTAACATTGATAGTGAAAGAGTCATGTTCTTCCCAAGCGTAAGTATAGCTTCCTGTTCGCTGTAAACTCATGCCCAGGCTTTCTGCCACTTCTAGGATTGACAGGGCTTTAAGTTCTTCAATACTCGCCATCTATCCTGCTCCTTACCTCTATTTCTTCCTGAAGCAAGCTATCAATATTAGCTTTTAAGTAAATCAGCTTTTCCTTAGAAGGTTCAATCCCCTCAACTTCAAGCACTCCTCTATACCGTTTAGGGTAGCTAAAAAGCTGTGTAGAGACTGCTTGAAAATCTTCAACGTCTAACGTCTTAATCAAGATGCTGACAAAGTCATTTAAGACCTCCCCCTGGTTGCTCTTTCCAGTCACTTGATGCTCAAGTGCAAACTGTTTGAGTGCTTCCGCCATCGTTGGCATCTCAACGACTGAAAAGAGGGTATCAAAGTAACCTATCCCCCTCATATTAGTTGTTTGTGTCATGTTTTCCTCCTTTTCCTCAAAATACAAAAGAAACCTGGTAGGTAATTCTAACAGGTTTTCTTTTGGTTAAGCCACTTCCTCAAATGGTAATTTTACTTCTAGCACCTTTGCGCTAGTTGTTTCTATCACCCTATCATGGTTGACGTTGGCATCCCAGTCATCCATATCAGACATGGAACGGGTATAACGATACCAGTTCGTATCACTTGGACTATTCGCCAGTTCTTTAGCACGTGGATGCTGAAGAACGTTAGTTTTCTTATCTCTGAAGACATTTTGTTTAGAGATAAAGATTAAGGCTTCATCAACCCCAATACGAGCCACCTCATCAGGTGTGAGAAGGTCACGCTGAATGGTCTGAATAGACTGACTGCTTGACCCTTGCGCTCCTCTTGTTTGCGACTGATTCTTAACATTGATAGTCTGCTTACCGCTTCGCATTGAGAAATAGTTCATTGTTTCCTTATCATTCGTCCCCAAGTAAACCAGGGTAGCACAGTTATTGAATATAGTCTCCCATTGATCTTTATAGAGTGCCTTCAATTGACTGATGGCTTGAATGATGATAGCAATTGAAATCTCACGGGAGCGAACTGAAGAGAGTGTTTCCGTGAAGTTTGGGAAACGTCCAAAGTTGGCAAACTCATCTAAGATAAGTCTGATATGGAACAAGTCTTCAGGTTTGCACGTTGGATGGTTTCCCTGAATGATTTCATCTGCTGTCTTTGGTAGCTGCCTAAACATCATGGTAAACATAGTCGTTGCAATAAAGTTGAAAGATTTATCTGTTTCAGGAATAGCGATAAAGACGGCTGTTTTTTCAGTCTGCCATTTTTCCATTTCCATTGAGTCACGGGCGGTCAGGTTTCTAACTGCATCATGGTCAAAGACGGCAAAACGTGAAGAAGCAATAGATAATACAGACGTCATTGTTTTGCCTTCAAAATTGCTATTAAACAATTCCCACTGCCTATTAGCATAGTTACCTTGTAATTCCTTTTCGAGTTCTTCAAACAGTCTTTCAACCACGCTTGGAGTATCTTCATCCTCACGCTTGATATTTCTTAAAAGGTCTGCAACCTGAGCGATATTTGGCTCATACTTCTTCAGGACTTTCCCGTCAAAGTAGAGATACCCAATCAACGCCCTCATCAAAAGCATTTCAGCCTGATTCCAAAAATCCTCACCTGTGTTATCTGACCGTTTTGTCCCTGCGATAATCGCTTCAGCAACTCTATCAATATCTAGCTCATCGTGCATATAGTGAAAGACGTTGAACTGATTAGAGTTGGTCAGATTGACCAGGTCAAAGACTTTGATTTTGTAGCCGTTGTCTTCAAGCATTTTTCCTGTCTCACGGACAAGAAGACCTTTCGGGTCAGTGATAACAAACGAACTATTCATTTGCATCAGGTTAGGTTTCACAAAGGTGAAAGTTTTCCCGTCCGCTGGTAAACCGACTGTCAGCGTGTTCTTGTTTAATTGACGGTTGAAAGGAAGGCGTTTATTGAAAAGTCCCATTCGAGCATTTTGACTGAAAATCATATCATTTTCAGGCTCTGTATCCCGAAAAGAAGCTATTTCCTTGTTCGTGGCGTACCGTGCCGACCCGTATTCCTCCCCGTAGCGGTAGCGCCCTTTGTCGCCAACTCGAAAGTAAAACATCAAGACAACAAAGAGAGCTAAACCGCCACCATATAGACTAGCTTGAGTGAAGTGAAAGTCAATAAAAGACTTACTTGTCCAATTCTCCATCATCCAATCCAAACGGGCATTATCTATAAAGGTAACTCCTTCAGTTGCAGGTGCTATGTCATAAAGCTTGACCAACCAATGCACTACATAGCAAAGGATAAGACCCACAATCAAATAAGGGAGAAAGCGACGTTTTTTCTGTTCTGTAACCATCTATAACCCCTTTTCATCTTTCGCAATAGCCTTCTTAGGCGTTGGTGTTTTAACCTTATCTTTAGTTTTGATTTCTGCGGTAACCTTTTTCTTGTAGTAAGTCAATTTTTCCTTTAAAGTCATGGTCTTTGGTGTTTTGATAAGATTTTTAGTAAGTTTTTCTGCCTTTTCAGGTTCGGTTAAATCATTGATGACCCCTTTGAAACTTGCTTCTAAGGCTTGCACGTTCTTTGCATCAATTGCTATTGTACTTGTACCGTTACCATTATCTTTTATAGAGAAGCCAACTTCATACCCCTTTAAATATTCTTCAAGACGTTCAGAGTTCAGTTCAGAGTTCAGAAACGTTTCAAAATGTTTTGTTTCCTTTGTTGCCATAAACTGATTCCAGTTGGTTTTATCCGTATATGTCTTGTTTTCAAGATAGTGATTAAATTTGTGATACGATTCTTCAAGTGCATAATACATTGATTTTAGAAGCATTTCGCCTGTTAATTTATATATATCGGCTACTTTCATTCCTATTCTCTCCTGATCCATTTTTATCCTCCTTTCTAAAAAAAAGCACTCAAAAGAGTGCTTTTATCTTATTCCTTAATTTGAACGTTTCTTTAGGAAAAAACTAATGACGATAGCCAATAATCCAAAACCTGCTAATGTTAGTAATATACTTTCTTTAAGACCAGTATTTGGAAGGGTTTTGAGCTTCCCATCTTTGTCAGTAACAGAGATAGTCTTATCTTCATTAACTGTTCCCCCAACTACCTCAGGCGCTACTACAGAGCCATCTGAGAGGACAACGTTGCCGTTCTGAGTGCTTACAATTGAAGCACCTGTTTCTGTCTGTACTGGTGCGCTAGGAGACACTTCTTGAACAACTTGACCTGTTACTTGCGAAGTTGTCCCTACCTGAGAAGCACCTGCTTCTACAGCTGTTTGAGCAGATACACCAGGGTTATTTGTTGGAACTTTAACATCAGGAATTAAGGTAGTTGTTCCCCCATCAATAGTTGAAACACTAACCTTATTATCTGACGTAGCATTGTCTTTTTTGTTCTTATCTTCAGAAGTCGGTGTAGTTGCTGTAGTTGTAGTTGTTGAAGAGCTGCTACTTGATGAAGCTGCTGAGCTTGAACCAGTTGCTACAGTTGTTCCAGGATCAGTTGGAGCTACAACAGAAGGTTGTTCTGAAGGTGAAGTTGGTACAGAAGGTACAGTTGTATCACTTGATGGAGCTGTTGTAGTTCCAGTATTTGGTGATACAGCAGGAACAGTTGTATCACTTGATGGAATTGTTGTAGTTCCAGTGTTTGGCGCTACAGCAGGAACAGTTGTATCACTTGATGGAATTGTTGTAGTTCCAGCGTTTGGCGCTACAGCAGGAACAGTTGTATCACTTGATGGAATTGTTGTAGTTCCAGCGTTTGGCGCTACAACAGGAACAGTTGTAGCATTTGATGGAGCTGTTGTAGTTCCAGTATTTGGTGATACAGCAGTAATAGCAGTTTCATTTTGTGAAGCGTTTGTATCTGCATAAACCATTTGAGCGCTCGCTGAAGCAAGTACGACAATAGATGATAGTGTGATGATTTTAGCCCATTTTTTCATGTTTTCTTCCTCTTTAATATTTATTTTAATGTTTATTTTAATATTTGTTTTAATATTTATTTTAATGTTTGTTATTCTGCAAAACCTGTAATAATAGGTTTACCTACGATTACATAGCCATACATTGATTTTTCCTCTTCACGTAAAGGAAGAGTCATTCTAATCGTTTTAATATTATTCGAGTCTTCTGTTGTAGTGATTACAAATGTAACTTGAATAATATCTTGTGATTCGGTTAGTGATTCGTAAATTGTTGATTGTGCTTGAACTCCTTTTTTGAGTTCAAGACCTTCAGTCTTCATTTCACTGCTTAAAAAATCTACAATATTTTCACTTTTTCCAGTATAGAAATTTGCGATAAAAAATCTACCAAAAACTTCAATTTTCCCTTGTTTCTCTTCAAGCTGTATCCGATTTTCAAGCTCATTAATTTTCTTAGATTGAACTTGAACAAGAGATAATGAAGCAATAGATGCTATTGTAATTAAACAGATAATTATTGTAAGAACAAGCGAACCAAACCTTAATTTTTTAGTTTTTATTGGCTTATCTGAGACTGATTTAGTAATCAATTTTTCTGTCTCTTTTTTATCTTCAACCAGGTTATTTTGAGATTGTTCTACGCTTTTAAGAGATTCTAACTTTTTATCTTTTTTAACAGAGGTACGCTTTTCTTTTTTATGCTTATTTGATTTTAAAAATCCAAATGATTTTTTTTCTCTTTTAAAACCAAACCCTGAGAGCGCTTCTTCCACAATTGATTCAAGAGGGAGAGATAAAGATAGACTGTCTAAAATTATCCCCTCTTCTCCCAATTGGTCTATTTGAATAGTTATAGTTTCTCCTCTATCTTCTGCCCAAACCGACCTATCATTAATAAGAGATAGTAATTCATCCCTAT
Organism: Streptococcus sp. GMD4S; assembly: GCF_000296955.1. Classification (NCBI taxonomy): domain Bacteria; kingdom Bacillati; phylum Bacillota; class Bacilli; order Lactobacillales; family Streptococcaceae; genus Streptococcus; species Streptococcus sp. GMD4S. The sequence continues at coordinate 7,992 of NZ_AJRE01000017.1, read as the reverse complement.
TTTGACAGGTTTCCTGCTGATTTGTTTGTAGATTAATAATTCTGAACATGACCCTCACCGACCTCTTCAGAAGAATTTACCTGGTTAGAATTATTAAATGCAAAATTTTCAAATTCATCAAAAGACTTACCTGACTCAGCCATTAACGCAATGATATATTCTGCTTGAAGTGCATTAATTTTCGCTTCATACTCTTTTTCCTTTTGATTCAAGGCTCTTTTCTGTTCTTGAATTTTTTCTAACTCAGCATTAAATTTTTCAAGTTTGCCCTTCAATGATTGTGTTTGTGTCTTTTTTGGTGCCATATTTTTCTCCTTTAATTTGAATTTGAGGTGCTAGGTGTTGTCGTTGGTTTTGTTGATGAATCTGTTGTAGAACCTTCAGATGGTTTTGTACTATCCAAAATTCCATAGTCACCTGTCTGATCAGTTAAAATAATGGATTCCATCTTATTTACTTTCATTTTACCGTTTTCATTAGTATAACTCATTCTCAATGTCTTTTTGTTCAAAACATTTTTTTGAGCAGTGTTATAGTTTTTCTTTTCATCTAGTAAAGTATTTACATAATTTACTTGCGCTATAACTTGTAATTTGTCTTGATTGATATAAATTTCTGCTGATTTAAACTGAAAATCTACAACAAATCCTTTATAGGTTTGGCTCACAGGTTCTTCTTCTTTAGCTACTGTTTGTTTATATAGACCATCAGTCATATACTCTTTATAGCGATTCCTATTCTCTCCAAGATCTTTTTTGGTATAATAGTTCACTAAAAATTCTTTTACCTCTTCCTGATTAAGCCCCTCCTTTGTTGCTGTCTGTTTACTTTCAGCACTTTCCTTTTTTTGATTGTGATCTGCTACTGTTTGTCCTATACCTACTCCAATAAATACGGCAAGGATAATCAATAATATATAACCAATAAATTTTATTACTTTTAATTTAGATGAATCTATCATAATTCTCCATTCTTTCTTCTATTTTGGCGGAATTGCAAATGTTAAATAACTTTGATTTGTCCAAAGAGTCCAATGTATTCTATTTTGAACTCCTTGAATATTACATTCAGAAACTAGGAAGCTACCATCTTCATTTACATGTTCAACGTAAGATACATGCCCATTCTCTTCTGGAGTATTCCAAAAACCTCCTTGAATTGACATAACAGCTCCTGCTACGGGAGTTGAACTATATTTCCATCCTCTAGCAGTCAATCCTCTAACCCAGTTCTGTCCATCTCCTAACCAATTATAATGAGGAGCTCCTGCTTCTACTAACCGATTATACACGTACCAGGTACATTGACCAATAGGGTAAGTATTACCATCAAGACTAGCTGATACAGTCGCTGATGAAGGATAGCTAGATATTTTAGATGAATACTCTGAAGGAAAACCCCATGAACTTTCTAAAACGGAACTTCCTCCTTTAGTGTGACCTCTAGGATTTTTGAGATACGATAAAACTTGTTGAGCATTATGTTGCCGTTCTTTTACTTTATCTCCTTCGTTCCCTTCCCAATTAACCAGGAATTTATTAGTTAAATAATCTACATCATCGTTTGAATGAAGGATATTCTTTAAATGTTCAATGTAGTAAGGAGAATCACCATTTAGCATGAAATCAAGTTGAAGTTCAAGATCATACCATTTTTTTCCTTTTTCCTTAGCATAGTTCAATAACATTGTATGTCTAATCGAACCATCACGGGTATCAGTCCATTGTCCAAGTCCAATCCCTCTATGGATAATATTTGGATATTTCCCTTGATACACTTCAGCATTCCCCATATTCAACCAGTTAGGATCATCCCAAGAGCTAGCTGAAGCTCCCACGGGAGGATTCAGATAATCTCCTTCAGCACGTTTTGCTGTTATTGATGATTCTGTCCAAAAGTTTCCTAAAATTGCTGAGATACCATTTAAGGTTACGCTACTATCTTGTTTTTTGAAGAAGTTGTATATATCATTTATTTTTTTACCAATATCACCGTCTAGGTTCATATCTGAAATTACTGAAGTAGTCTGATTGTATTCAACTTTTGGAAGATAGAAACCAACATTTACCCAAACCCATTCTTTCTTTTTCTTGTTTTTGAGTTTTCTATAGTAAACTTCTTGCCCTCCTACATCACTTACCTCACCAATTTCATTCCCGACTTTAATCTTATCACCATCATTAACACGAACACGAGTCACATTCTTATAAGTAAACTCTGCCGTTTCTGATGATATAATCACATCTTGCTCTTTTATAGAAATTGTACCATCCATTACAGCATAAAGTTTTGACCCTTGATTCGCTTGCAAAACAGAACCATTATATATCTCTGTTTTTGAAACATAGCCAAACCTTTTATCAATCCGTATTGGATCTAATTTTTCATCATTTGCTTCAGCATTAAAGGGGTTTGACAAATCGTTGTAGGTTACATAATAGCCTACTTGTTTTGCCTGTTCTAAGACTTCGTTATACTCTTTCAACTCGGATTCACTCAATCTTAGATATTTATTTTCAGACGAAGTATAGATATCAGACATTGTTTTTAAATTGTCTTTATCTTTATTTAATTCTTCCCAAGTATCGGAAAGAAGCTCCCTGTAAGAATGATTTAATTCCCACCACTTCTTATCCGTATTATAGGGTGAATCTAGCTTGTAATCTTCATATTTGTAACCCATGAACATCATTATTTCATCAATATTTGTCCAATAATCAACTTTATCTGTTGATTTTTCTCTATCAATTTTTGAAATATGAGTCCAAGCTTCTGTAAGATCAAACTCGTTTTGTGCTACAGTTGAAGTTCCTCCACCTGTCACGACTCCTAACAGGGCAATAATCAGAACTCCTAAAAACATAATCAAGTAGGCTTTAGCTGATAAGGGATTTTTAAGAACTGTCAAGATAGGCTTCCCAACTTTTACAGCTACTTTTTTAGTAGCACTAGCGGTCTTACCTGCCTTTGAAGTTCTTAATTTTGCCCGTAAACGTTGGTATTTATTAGTAACTTTCGTTTCCCATCGATTGGCAACAGGAGTCCTGGTAAAACTACGACCACGGACAAGGTTATAGGTGCGATTTCCTGCACCATATACGACCCTAGTTGCCCCTTTACCAATCTTGACGGTATAATTGCCTAGCTTCTTAGCTTGTCTTACTTCAGCGTGTGTTCTACGGATAGTCTGACGTGCTGAAGCAATATCTTCAAGCACATCATTATCCTGAAAAGCTGAATCCACAAAATGAGAAGCCTGGTGATGAGTAACTCGCCCCAGCTTTTGAGCCTTTGTCCCACCGTTACGCTGAATGGCTTGGCGTTTCTTTGCTTTAGCGGTCTTCTTACGCTCTTTGAGCGTTTCAATCTCTTTACTAGCGACCGTCCGTCTTGCCTTTTGTTTCTGCCCCAGGTAACGCTTTTCAGCATCTGTCTTGGGGTTTAAGAGCCGAGCTTCTCTCTTTTCAGCTTGTTTATAGCTGTTTTTCGTTGTCTTGAGGTCAGACTTGGCTTCCTTGTACTCACGTTTGGCATCACGGAGATCACGTCTTGTTTTTCTCGACAACGTAACACCTCCTAAGCATCTGTAGTGACAAGCTCATAGAGTCTTGTGTGTCTTGGGATAGGATTTTCAAAAGGTACAACCACTTGACCTGCGACAATCAAGCCCGTTCCTTTTGCTTTTGGTTTTTCAATGTATCTTACTAAAGTTGGAGTTAAAGAAATGGCTTTAGAAAGAGCCAATAAGTCTGATTTCTTGTGTTTCAAGAGAATCATGAACTCACTATTAGATACCAACTTGCGCCCTTCTTCTTTGTTCATCAGAGTTTCAATATTTTGTGTGATGGCTGTGGCAATCGCCCCATATTTACGAACCCGTGAATACAACTCTGTAAAGAAGATAGCCTGGGCTTCTTCTTTGAAGAAGAGCTGTACCTCGTCAAAATAAATGCGAGTAGTGAGTTTCCCTTGGGAAGCGACAACTTGATTCCAAATGTAGTCCTGAATAACCATCATCGCAAACGGCTTGAGTTTTCCTGACAAGCGTTTCAAGTTGAAGACCACAAAGCGGTTTGTAATATCAACGTTGGTCTCGTGTGCAAAGATACTTTGTGACCCTTTGGCATAGATTTCAGACTTGAGCGCCAATTCCTGGGCTTCAGGTTCTTCTTGTTCAAGCAAAACATCGTGCCAATCTGCAAGCGTTGGCGTTCTATCTACATTAGCGAATCTTGCATATGTTTCACGTGTCACACGGTCAATAATGGTATATTGCACGTCACCGACTTCATCAAGAATAGACTCAAAGAGCCCCATGAGAAGGTTTGACTTATCCCCGATAGGGTCATCATCTTCATCCTTCAGTTGACTCGAATCAGGCAAGTCCATCAAGTTTAGGTGTGACTTAGAACCGATATAAATATCAACCAACTGCGCCCCGAACTCACGTCCAATATCGGAATATTCATCTTCAGGGTCAACAATGATGATACGGTCTTCAGGGTTCTTCAGATAAGTTGGTATGATTTCCATGGTTTTTACAGTAACAGACTTTCCTGAACCTGAAGAGCCAAGAACTACGCCCGAACCAGTGTTCAGGTCTGCTTTACGGTCAACCGTAATCACATTGTTAGATAGTTGATTTTGACCGTAATAGAGCGCCCTCTCACTATCTGACTTCAGGTCAACGTTCATAAAAGGAACTTGTGTAGCCAAGTTAGCTGTTGTCATATCACGTATAAAGCGACGTTTCACATTTAAGAAGGTGTGACCAATAGGAAGGATGGTATTGAGTCCTTCTTCCTGGTAATAGTAACACTCTTGAAAATCAACGCCAACCTTACGTGAAGCGGTCAAGACTTTATCTGTGATACTTGCCAGCTCCTCCTCATCCTCAGCCTTGAAGTAAAGAGCAATCAAACCTGAAAAGGCTTTTTGGTCATTGTCATCAATCTCTTCTTTCCATCGTTTCGTTGACTCAGAAATTTCACGTGCTCGACCTGAGACAGCCAGATCCTGGTCAACCCCTTCTTGAGCGCCTGACCGTTGAGCCTTGACCATTTCAGCTTTGATAGTTGTATCCGCATTGTTAATCTTACGCATAAAGCTAGATGGCTCATAAGGCTCAGCATGAATCGTGATAGCCAACTCAACGCCTATATCCGTTAAACTCTTAATCAGTCGGTCTGTTAAGAAAGTTGGAAAGTTTCTAGCATACATGACTTTTGCGACCCCTTCATTGATACGGAAACGATTTTCCAAGAAATGAAGCCTGTTAGGGGCGATAAAATCTTTTGTATGTAATTCTGAAAGAGCAATATCCCTGAAGTTATAAGGGAGTTTGTGTTTGCCCAGGAGCAACTCCGCAAACACGTCAAGACGTTCTTTCCCGTCCATTTCTTCAAAGGTAATATCCATTTGAGAGTATTGATTTTCAAGTGAGTTGCCTAGCTCGCTTAAGTTGGCATCCGCTTGCCCTCGATTATAGGCTTCTGTCTTCAAGGTCACATATTTTTCAACCTTGAAATTCTTTGAGTCACTTGAAAAACGACTTTCAATCATTTCATTGTATTCCTTACGGAAATTATCAAAGCCGTCACCAATCTCATCATACTTAATTTGCTCAACAGCGTTGTCTTCGACTCTCCGATTGATAACCAGGAGCTGATAAGTAGAGCCTGCATCAAGTGAATTGAGCGCTTCAGCGTGTGTATCAATCACGTCAATCTTTTCTTCCTGATTAGCGGATAGATAGGCGACATCACCCAAGCGATAGGTTCTTGACCATTCGTTTTTGGCAATGTGCATCAGCCCATTTTCAAATAGGCTATTGTATTTAATGGTATTTTGTGTTGAAGCCTTCAAGGAGCGTTTTAAGCGTGCCTTACGTTCCTTTTCAGCCTTCGTCAACTTCTTTGACTTTCTTCCAAGATTTAAAATCATCTTTTGTGAACTCCTCTCCTTCCTCAAATTCTGTAATAAAAGCTCGCTTCTGAACTTTTAGATTAAACATGACCTTGTCTTTGACTGCTTCATCAAAGCCTAGCCCGTAAATGATAAAGGGAGGGGCAATGAGGAGCGCCACAAGGTACATAAAAATATCTGATAGTCCCATTATGGAAATGGTGATAGTGAGTGACACCACTATCCCAATCCCAAGCAACATGACTAAAAGACGTTTGGTCATCCCAAAGGCGACGGGTCTTTCATAGTTGTCAAACTGCTTGAGGAACTCACTTCCTAATTTGTTCATACAACCTCTTTCTAGCTACAATAAAAACACCTTGCTCTGGCAAAGTGTTTGTTCAACAGTTTCAATTTTGTTAGTCTCTCATGCGTCCAATCGTTGACATGATAGCACCAATTAAAGCCACAATCAAAAGAATTGGTATCGAAGTATTATTAAATATAAGGTTGGTATTAACTTCGTAATCTAAAATCGTCCCATAGTAAATAACTCCTGCAATACTCCAAAAAATAGATAGACCAATAAACATGATTATCCAATTCCAAAGGACACTTAAAAGGAAAAATGGAGTTGCAATCAGAAATCCAATAATCATAATCAGACCTGATAAAATCAGACTAAAGAAGTTGCCAATCATTGACCAAATGGAGCGTTTCACTCGTTTAGGGGCGTTTGATTGAACTGGTGTAGGGGTTTCTACTAGTTCTTCTTGCGATTGAGGAGACAATTTGAAATGGTTTCCTTCTCGCTTGATATAGTATCGTTTTTCTGACATGAACTCACCTCCTTATAGAACTATTTTACCAAATTTATTGCTTTTTTACATGGCATTTAAAAGTGTTTTTGCCAAGCGCTGACTACCGAACAAGGCGACAATATAGACAATACTTTTTGCGATAGATGCAAAAGCAGTCGCCCAATCTCCTGATGATGCTTTAAATAAGTCATCCGTTACCAAAGCTGGGTAAAGTCTGACAATAATGACAAGCAATAACCCTTGTAAGGCGTAAGCTGAAAAGTGTTTTAAGAAGTTGACGGCTACTGGCTTTGTCTGTTCAGACATGAAGAAAGCCACAATTAGCGGAGCGACTGCCTTCAAGAGATACATTTGGAAAAATCTCATAAAGACAAGTAATTTCGCACATACATCAGCTATTAGCTCAGTAAAGTTGCCTACGATATTGACAATCTGTTTGGCTATCCATCCACTTATACCTGAAGTATCCATATCAGACTTAAATGTTTTATTCGGTAACACGCCATCGACAAGAGCAATCCCCCTGTTAAAGACAAATACGATAAAATCAAAGATTTCTGAAATGTTATAAACCAATAGAAATGCAATAGCATATCCAAGGGCTACTTCCATCCAAAGCTGAACCGTTAAGCCACCGCCCTCTTGTCCTAACCGTCTATTCCATGAAAAAATATCAAATAGAAAGAAAGTTAAAATCAAGATTGAAGCGACTGGCAATAAAGCCCCGTTAATCTTATCAGCGTATTGATTGACTGTTGAACTATACTCAGCTAGAGAATTTGTGATATTATCCATTCACTCTAGCTCCTTTCAGATTTAGCTGATAGCTTGAAGCGCTGCAATAATTGCTTGGCAGACCGCCGCCCCGATAACACCGATAGCGCCACCGTTAATCATGGCATTTGCCCCTTTTTCCTGGCGCATAGAGTCATTGTTGTTACGACCACCAAAGAAATCAATAATTCCTGCAAGAACCCATACAAGTCCTGTAATACCAACGACTGCTTGAACAATTTGAAAAACTTTAACTGCTGTATCCATAAGATTTAATCCTCTTTCTTTTTTGTAATTTGTAAATGTTTAATTGCATCTGCAAGGACGACCATTTCGTCCTCAAAAAGTGTGACACCCTTGCCAACTCGTGAATGGTCATCTTTCCATGACCGTATATCATATTTTGGCTCGGCATCATTCCATGAAATAATGTTTAGTTCCTTTTGCCACCCTTTGTCATTCTTTGATAGGACAGCAATCGTCTCAATGATTT
>NZ_AJRE01000016.1:0-1703 GCF_000296955.1 Streptococcus sp. GMD4S | reverse complement strand
CCAAGGCAACTTATGAGGCTAAAATAGCACAATACGAAAAAGACTTGGCAGCAGTCAAACAAGCGAATGCAGCTAACGAAACAGACTACCAAACTAAGTTAGCGGCTTATCAGACAGAACTAGCTCGTGTTCAAAAGGCAAATGCTGATGCTAAAGCAGCTTATGAGAAGGCTGTTGAAGAAAACACAGCTAAAAATGCAGCGCTCCAAGCTGAAAACGAAGAAATCAAGCAACGGAATGCCGCGGCTAAAACTGACTATGAAGCAAAATTAGCTAAATATGAAGCTGATCTTGCCAAATATAAGAAAGAGTTGGCTGAGTATCCGGCTAAGTTGCAGGCTTATGAAGATGAGCAGGCCAAAATTAAGGCTGCATTGGTAGAACTTGAAAAGAATAAAGATCAAGATGGTTACTTGTCTAAGCCATCTGCTCAGAGTCTGGTTTATGACTTAGAATCGAATGCTCAACTTGATCTCAAAACGGAAGGAAAACTTCTCACTGCAGCAGCAGTTGATGAAGCCTTTAAGAAAGACACAGACCAATATGGCAAGAAAAATCTTCAGTTAGACAATCTAAATGTCAAGAACTTGGAAAACGGTGCAACTACTTCTTCAGTGGAATTGTATGGTAACATCAATGATAAATCAGACTGGACGACTAATGTAGGAAATAAAACAGAGGTTAAATGGGGCTCTGTGCTTCTAGAACGTGGGCAAAGCGTAACTGCAACTTATACTAACCTTCAAAATTCATACTACAACGGTAAAAAGATTTCCAAGATTGTTTACAAATATACTGTAGATCCTTCTTCGCAATTTAAAAATCCTACTGGAAAAGTTTGGTTGGGAATCTTTAGTGACCCAACTTTAGGGGTTTTTGCTTCAGCCTTTACGGGTCAGGTAGAAAAAGATACGTCAATTTTCATTAAAAATGAATTCACCTTCTACGATGAAAATGACCAACCAATTAATTTTGACAATGCTCTTCTTTCAGTAGCCTCACTTAACCGTGAACACAACTCTATTGAGATGGCCAAGGATTATAGTGGTACTTTTATCAAAATTTCAGGTTCATCTATTGATGAAAAAGATGGAATGATTTATGCTACCAAAACCCTCAATTTTAGAAAAGATCAGGGTGGATCTCGTTGGACTATGTATCCTAGAGCAAATGAACCTGGATCGGGGTGGGATTCATCAGATGCACCAAACTCTTGGTATGGTGCAGGTGCTATTAGTATGTCCGGTCCTACGAATCACGTTACAGTTGGTGCAACATCTGCTACCAATGTGATGTCTGTAGCAGAAATGCCTCAAGTACCTGGAAGAGACAATACTGAAGGTAAAAGACCAAACATCTGGTACTCACTCAATGGTAAGATTCGTGCCGTTAACGTTCCGAAAATTACCAAGGAAAAACCAACTCCACCAGTTGAACCAACTGCTCCACAAGCTCCTTCTTATGAAGTAGAAAAACCATTGGAACCAGCTCCAGTAGCACCAAACTACGAAAATGAGCCAACTCCACCGGTAAAAACTCCAGATCAACCGGAGCCGTCAAAACCGGAAGAGCCAACATATGAGACAGAGAAGCCATTGGAGCCAGCACCAGTAGCACCAAACTACGAAAATGAGCCAACTCCACCGGTAAAAACTCCAGATCAACCGGAGCCATCAAAACCAGAAGAGCCAACATATGAGACA
>NZ_AJRE01000015.1:0-2471 GCF_000296955.1 Streptococcus sp. GMD4S | reverse complement strand
GTGCTACTGGAGCTGGTTCCAATGGTTTCTCTGTCTCATATGTTGGCTCTTCTGGTTTTGATGGCTCCGGTTGATCTGGAGTTTTTACCGGTGGAGTTGGCTCATTTTCGTAGTTTGGTACTACTGGAGCTGGTTCCAGTGGTTTCTCTACTTCATAAGTAGGAGCTTGTGGTGCAGTTGGTTCTACTGGCGGAGTTGGTTTTTCTAATGTGATGGTTGGCAAATTAGTTGCTCGAACATTTCCGTTAATCGCAAACCAAATATTTGGCTTTTTGGGAGATAATTTCTCTGCTCTACGTGGATCATTCGCTGCAGGCTGTCCCAACACTTCTGAAGACGAAATTGTTCCGATAGTCATACTATTTGAAGGACCTGAGATTTCCACTGCTCCCGCACCATACCAAGAGTTTGGTGCATCTGCATTATCCCAACCAGAATCTGGTTGACTATTCTTATACATGGTGAAGCGGGAACCACCAACTCCTTTTTTGAAGTTTTCAGATTCTGTCGCATAAATTTGGCCGTTCTTTTCACCAACTGAAGAACCCGAAATTTTGATGAAATTCCCAGTATAATCTTTAGCCATCTCGATTGAGTTTGCTTCGCGGTTAAGAGACGCTACAGACATCAAGGCCTTGTCAAAATTAATAATTTGACCATCTTCATCATAGAATTGAAACTCAGTCTTAACGAAGAGAGAGGTAGCATCTTCTGTATTACCAGTATAAGCCGAAGCGAAAACCCCCATCGTTGGGTCTTTAAAAATTCCCAACCAAGCCTTATCATTGCGGAACTTGGAACTAGGATCAAGAGTATAAGTATAGACGATTTTAGAAACTTTTTTCCCTTGATAGTAAGTCCCCTGAAGATTCGTATAAGTTGCTGTTGCAGACTGACCTCGTTTCAGCAGGACTGAAGACCATTCAGTTGGTCCCTTACCACTTGTTACATTTGAATTGTACTCAGAATACTTACCGACTGTACCAAAGCTTTCCTGTTTGTTTGTCTGGTAGTTAGCATTTTGAATGTCTGTTACTTTAAAGTTATCCAACTGGAAGAGTTTATTGGCAAATTCTGCAGTATTCTTCACAGCTGCTTCCATGCCAGTATAGCTAACAAATTCACCAGTTGTAGTCAATGAAAGTTCAGCATTAGGCTCCGATTTGAAAATCAAACTTTGAGCACTTGGGCGACTCAAGTTTCCATCTTCATTCTTCTTTGATTCTGCTAAAGCCATAGCTGCCTTAATTTTAGCCTGCTCATCTTTATAAGCCTGCAACTTAGCCGGATACTCAGCCAACTCTTTCTTATATTTGGCAAGATCAGCTTCATACTGCTTCATCGCCGCTTCATAAGTTGCTTTTGCAGTTTCATTACGTTGTTTAATCGCTTCATTTTCAGCTTGAAGCGCTGCATTTTTTACCTTGTTGTCTTCAACAGCCTTCTCATAAGCTGCTTTAGCATCAGCATTTGCCTTTTGAACGCGAGCTAGTTCTGTCTGATAAGCCGCTAACTTAGTTTGATAGTCTGTTTCGTTAGCTGCATTCGCTTGTTTGACTGCTGCCAAGTCTTTTTCGTATTGTGCTATTTTAGCCTCATAAGTTGCCTTGGCTGTTTCATTTCGTTGCTTAATCGCTTCATTTTCAGCTTGGATAGCATTGTTTTTAGCTGTGTTTTCTTCAACAGCCTTCTCATAAGCAGCTTTAGCATCAGAATTAGCCTTTTGAACACGTGCCAATTCTGTTTGATAAGCTGCTAATTTAGCTTGATAATCAGCATCATTATCCTCTTTAGCTTTCTTAATAGCTGCAAGATCTGCTTCATACTGCTTCATCGCGGCTTCATAATTCGCTTTGGCAGTTTCATTACGTTGCTTAATCGCTTCATTTTCAGCTTTAAGCGCTTCGTTTTTCGCAGTGTTTTCTTTTACTGCTTTATCATAAGCCTCTTTAGCTTCAGCATTAGCTTTTTGTACTCGAGCTAATTCTGTCTGGTAAGCTGAAAGTTTATTTTGATAATCCTGTTGACTATCTTCATTTGCTTTTTTGACAGTTGCTAAATCTTTTTGATATTGTGCTAGCTTAGCCTCATATTCTGCTTTAGCTGTTGCATTGGCAGTGTTGATTTTTTCAACTTCTTCTTGATGACTTTTTAGATCTTTTTGATACTTGTCATCCGCTGCTTTGTTTTCAGCATTGATTTTATCTGTTTCAGCCTGATGAGCTGAAACATCTTTTTTATACGCTTCAGTTGTTTTCTTTACTTCTTCAGCCTGTTTAGCATAGTCGCTTTTAATCTCATCTTGTTTTTGAGCATTCTCTGTAGCAGTTGTGGCTGTTCCTTTGTCTTTTGTTTCATCTTGAACTACCTTAACTCCTGCAGATTTTGCATCAGCAACTGCTTTATCCAAATCAGCTGATGATACTTCTACTGGCAAAGCTGAGTCTTTAGAACCAGCCTTAGCTTGGCTT
>NZ_AJRE01000014.1:0-600 GCF_000296955.1 Streptococcus sp. GMD4S | reverse complement strand
TCTTTTCTATTCTAACCTCATCATTTGTAGTCAATTCCAACTCAGAATTCTCATGAATAGGAGCTGTATCAGGATTTGTCCCATATTCTGTCAGTTCTGGAATCTCTTGAACTGGAGCTGTATCAGAACTGGTGCCATACTCTGCCAATTCTGGAACTTCGTGAACAGGAGCTGTATCAGGATTTGTCCCATATTCCGTCAGTTCTGGAATCTCTTGAACTGGAGGCGTATCAGAACTTGTACCATATTCTGTTAATTCTGGAACTTCATGAACTGGCGCTGTCTCAGAATTTGTGCCATATTCTGTCAATTCTGGAACTTCGTGAACTGGCACTGTCTCAGGACTTGTACCATATTCTGACAATTCTGGAACTTCATGAACTGGTGCTGTTTCAGGAGTTGCGCCATATTCTGTCAATTCCGGAATTTCATGAACTGGCGCTGTTTCAGGAGTTGTACCATATTCTGACAATTCCGGAACTTCGTGAACTGGAGTTTCTTTTGGTATCGAGTTAGTTGGAGCTGTTCCAACTAAAATAATTTCAGAAACAGGTTCAAGCGTCACTTGATCAGAAATCATTTCGCTTTTTACGATTTCTT
>NZ_AJRE01000013.1:0-622 GCF_000296955.1 Streptococcus sp. GMD4S | reverse complement strand
TTTCTTGTTGCATAAATTGTAGCATCTGAAATTTTTCGATTAAATTTTGAATCTACTTGATAAGAAAATAGAATACTATCCTCAAATGTCTTGCTACTTAATGTATCAACAAAATGGTCATAAGGAGCTTTAAACACTAACTCTTTGTATTCATCATCACTTAATGAAATAATTTCTCCAGTCTCTGAATCAACAAACTGTCCTTCTTTATAAGCAATCAGAGGATTATTCTGTTTTTTCCATAATCTTAATTGACTCGAAGCGGCAATAATTAAGGCATCAACAGCATGATGATGGTAAGTCTCACGAGACTTTTCAAGTCCCCACTTTCTTCTTAGCTGAGAGGTAAATTGTCCACGTACCACCGAAATAGTTGTATCGAATTTATGCGCTTTATAAAAATCTTGTAGAGCATTTAAAACAACTCGAGAAGAATATCGAGTGTCAATTAAATTCCGTTCGATGAATTTCTGCTTCACTTCAATTTTACTAATATCTTCTTCCGTTAAAAGGTACTCTTTCTTTTTATTACCTAATAATTTAGACTCTTTTACATAAGATTTAAACTCACGGTAGGACCAGGCATCATCCATACTATCTAAAGCCTGAAACGGAGTACGTT
>NZ_AJRE01000012.1:0-1123 GCF_000296955.1 Streptococcus sp. GMD4S | reverse complement strand
CACCAAGATATCTTATCTTTAACCTTTGATGAAGCAAATGAGATGAGTTTGGAAGAAATTCAAACGATTGATGCTATTGACGATCCCATCTGGGAAGAATTGGATAAGAAGCGTGAGGAGTACATCCAAATCCATGGTGAACGAGTTTATGAAGATGAGGAAGATGAGTGAGACTATACATCAAAAGTGATTTTACGAAAAAAATAGACTTCACAACTAGAGAGCTTGTTTGGAAGATGTGGTTTAAGGAACGGAAAGGCAAGAAAATAAGTTTCTCCAATGTTGGTGATGATGCCATGCTACAGGATGATTTTTACTTTGGTGTTCGGTTACACAAATGGGCTTCTGTTGATGAAAGATGGGATAAAGCTTCTTTTATAATTCCGAGCAATCCTTGGTTGTCTTTGGAATATGAGAGTATAACATTGGAATTTGAAAAAACTTTCATTACAGAGTGGAGAGAACGTGGGGATTATCTACGTATCGCAACCTCTCATACAGATGTGTTAACAGTTGATAAACGAGCTATGTATATCATGGCAGTCGAGGTAGCTTCTGCAATTGATGGTCGGATTAGCGAGGATGACAAGGAGACCTGGATGGATGTAGAGACTTTTAAGGAGTTGCACAAGGATGTCTTATCACTAAGTTAAGATAAAGCAACCGATATCAGCGTGGAGGAACTGAAAAGTTTGAAACCTGTAGAGGAACCTTTGTGGGATGAAGAAGAACGTCTTCGTGAAGAATACATCAAAATCCATGGTGAACGTGTGTATGACGACGAGGAAGACGAGTGAGAATTTACATCAAAGGTGATTACATCAAAGAAATTCCATTTGATTACATGGAACTAGCGAAAAGGATGTGGTTTGATACTAAAGATGGGAAGACAGTAGATATTTCTTATTTTGGGAATACTCGCCCATTTAAAACAGACCCAACTATTCACTTGAAATTGAATAAGTGGATGCATGATAATAGATGGAATAATGTTCAGTTGAAAGAAGGGATTATCAATAAATTTGGGAGTCATGTATATGAAAATCTTGAATTAGATTTTGAAGACAATCCAGCAACAGACTATCGAGAAAAAGGAGACTGTCTACGTTTAGCTTCTACCCAC
>NZ_AJRE01000011.1:0-1357 GCF_000296955.1 Streptococcus sp. GMD4S | reverse complement strand
TGGGATCGTCAATAGCATCAATCGTTTGAATTTCTTCCAAACTCATCTCATTTGCTTCATCAAAGGTTAAAGATAAGATATCTTGGTGATTTTTCTTGAATTCCTCGATTGTCAGCCATGTTTTCTTGTCATCTTCACTAATTTGTCCATTAAAGATTGTGGCAATCTCAATGGCCATGATATAGAACGCTCTTTTATCAAGTGTGAGAAGTTCAAGATGGGTAGAGGCCAAACGTAAACAGTCTCCATTTTCGCGAAAATCTGTTACATAAGCATCTTCATAATCTAAATTTAGTTCTTCATCAATTTGTGAAAAAAAGCGATATTTTATCCCTTCTTGTATCGGAACATGCAACCAAAGTTCATCATAATCCTGTTTATCTAGTTTTAGATGAATGGCTATATCATTCCTATCTCTGATTTTAAGAAAACCAGAATAGGAGAGAGGGATGCCTTCTCCTTGATAATTTTCAAACCACATCCTTTTCGCTAGTTCCATGTAATCAAATGGAATTTCTTTGGTGTAATCGCCTTTGATGTAAATTCTCACTCGTCGTCCTCGTCGTCATAAACACGTTCGCCATGGATTTTGATGTATTCTTCACGAAGTCGCTCTTCTTCATCCCACAAAGTTTCCTCTACAGGTTTCAAACTTTTCAGTTCCTCCACGCTGATATCGGTTGCTTGATCGTAACTTAGTGATAAGACATCCTTGTGCAACTCCTTAAAAGTCTCTACATCCATCCAGGTCTCCTTGTCATCCTCGCTAATTTTTCCATCAATTGCACCAGCCACCTCGATCGCCATGATATACATAGCACGTTTATCAACCGTTAAAATATCCGTATGTGTTGTAGCAATCCTAAGGTTTTCTCCACGTTCTCTCCCATCAGTAATAAAATCATTTTCAAATTCAAGTGTTATATTCTCATATTCCAAAGACAACCAAGGATTACTAGGAATTATAAAAGGAGCCTTATCCCATCTTTCGTCAACTGAAGACCATTTGTGTAACCGAACACCAAAGTAAAAATCATCCTGTAACATCTCATCATCACCAACATTGGAGAAACTTATTTTCTTGCCATTCCGTTCCTTAAACCACATCTTCCAAACAAGCTCTCTTGTTGTAAAGGTTATTTTTTTCTTAAAATCACTTTTGATATATAATCTCACTCTTCTTCCTCGTCGTCCAACTCTACCTCTCCATGGATTCGGATATACTCCTCGCGCTTCCTATCCAATTCTTCCCAGATGGGATCGTCAATAGCTTTCAAAACCTTTATCTCTTCTAAACTAATATCGACTGCTTCGTCGTAGGTCATATTCAGTAGGTCTTTATGTTTCGTTTTGAATT
>NZ_AJRE01000010.1:0-1435 GCF_000296955.1 Streptococcus sp. GMD4S | reverse complement strand
ACTATCTCCGTATTTTAACCACCCATCTAGAAGTTTTGACAGTTGATAAACGAGCTATGTACATTATGGCGCTTGAGATTGCAAAGGTTATTGACGGGCAAATTAGCGAGGATGCTAAGAATAGCTGGTTGACAATTGAAGAGTTTAAAAGAAAACATGAGGCTATTCTATCTTTAACTTTTGAAGAAGTAAATGAACTAAGTTTGACTGAAATTCAAACGATGGATGTGGTAGACGACCCTCTTTGGGAGGAAGAAGCCACTCGTCGAAAAGAATATATACTAGCACATGGAGGCGATATCTCAGATTTATGAGACTATATATCAAAAGTGATTTTAAGAAAAAAATAACCTTTACGACAAGAGAGTTGCTCAGGGAAATGTGGTTTAAGGAATGGCATGGTCATCCTATTACATACTCAAACGTTGGTGATGATGAGATGCTACAAGATGATTTCTTTTTTGGAGTTCAATTTGATAAATGGCGATTTAATGATAAACGATGGAATCATATACCATATGACAAGAGTGATCCTTGGAATTCGTTTTCTGATGAAAATATTCAATTGGAATTTGAAAAAACTTTCATTACAGAGTGGAGAGAACGTGGAGATTATCTACGTATCGCAACATCTCATATAGATGTTTTAACTGTAGACAAACGTGCTTTATACATTATGGCAACTGAAGTAGCATCTGCCATTGATGGTCAGATTAGCGAAGACGGCAAGCAAAGTTGGCTAAGTGTAGAAGAATTTAAGAAATATCACAAGGATGTTCTTTCACTGACTTATGATGAAGCTGTTGAAATCAGTTTGGAAGAATTAAAGACAATGGTACCGGTAAGAGATCCTCTATGGGAAGAGGAGGAACGGCTTCGAGAAGAATACATCAAAATCCACGGCGAACGTGTTTATGATGATGAGGAAGATGAGTGAGATTATATCTTAAAGGCAACTACGAAACTAGTATATACCAAAACTGTATGGAATATCCTTGGAAAATGTGGTTCAAAGAACGTAAGGGAGTGAAAGTTGGTTTTTCTTATGCATTTGATGATAATTTTTATTTGAGTTTAACTCTAGATAAATTTTCTTCAAATGATGAGCGTTGGGGAATGGCTGATTTTAGAATAGGAAAAGACTCTTGGGCGACTTTTAAGCGTGAAAATTTAAATTTAAATTTTGAAGATTCTTATGAAAGTGATGGGCGAGAAAAAGGAGACTATCTTCGAATAATCACGACTCATAAGGATATTCTAACGGTTGACAAGCGAGCGCTCTATATCATGGCGATTGAGGTAGCATCTGTCATTGACGGTCAAATCAGCGAAGACGACAAAGAAACTTGGCTGAGTGTTGAAGAATTCAAAACGAAACATAAAGACCTACTGAATATGACCTACGACGAAGCAGTCGATATTAGTTTAGAAGAGA
>NZ_AJRE01000009.1:0-1755 GCF_000296955.1 Streptococcus sp. GMD4S | reverse complement strand
ACCCGACACTACGCAAGGTTTGAAGATTTTCAGCAAAGGCTGTACCCTTCAGTTTCTTACGAACTTTTGAAACATAGACTTCTACAACAGAAATCGTCGTATCGCTATCAAATCCCCATAGACGGTCAAAAATTTGTGTCTTGGGAAGAATGACATTTTGATTTTGAAGGAAGTAAACCAACAATTCAAACTCTTTTCCGAGTAGTTCCACAGGCGTGTCTTCCACCTTCACTTCATTCGTTGAAAGATTGACGACAACATCCCCATAGGTCAAGGTGTTTTCATTAAACTTGCCTGAACGTTTGAGAAGGGCTTGAATCCGCATTTTGAGTTCTTCTAGGTAGAAAGGTTTGGTGAGGTAGTCATCCGCTCCCAACTCAAAACCATGTCCCTTGTCATCCAAACTTTCCTTAGCGGTCATGATAAGGACTGGTGTCGTGATTCCTTTTTCACGCAATTCTTTCAAGACTTGGAAGCCATTTTTTTCAGGCAACATAAGGTCAAGCAAGATCAAATCATAGACGCCACTCTCAGCTTCATAGAGACCTTCTTCTCCATCAAAAACCTGCATAACATCTGCAAAATCATCTAAAAAGTCAAATACTGAGTTTGACAACCCTAAGTCGTCTTCTACTAGTAAAATCTTAATCATCTTGTTCTCCTCCTGCTATAAGATACTAATCAGCTTCATCTAAGGTTATTATAAAATAAAGAATTTTTGTATCATTTTTTGGATCTTAGTATAATTCTTTAATTATTATATCATGGCTTTAACAAATGGATTAAGATTTTGTAGTGTTTTCTTCATTATTTTGGTTAGAATTGCTATCCTTGTCCTTCGTACTTCCATCTGCATTGGCTGGTTTCTTCATAGAATTGCTACCGCTTTCTTGATTATTATTTCCTTGCGGCGGCTGTCCTCCTGGCCCTCCAGGACCACCGTTACCGCCAGGAGCACCTTGTCCATCTTGACCATTCATTTGAGGTGGCATACCATTGCCATTATTTTGACCCTGTCCTTGAGGCGGTTGTCCACCGTGACTTTGCATATTATTGCCATCTTGATTATCTTGCTGGGTTTTCGATGTTTGAACGGTCGACTGCTGATTTGTTGATTTTTGAGTCAAAGAACCGAATATATAACCACCAAGCAAGCCGACCACTAAAGAACCACTTGCTACTACTGATAGCCTCCACTTGGTGCTTTTTCTACAACAATCATTTTCTCTTTATTCATTCTGTATTTTTGTTTCTGCTTTAAGTTTCTGTGAAAAAATGAAGAAGTTCTACTTCATGAATTCACCACATCCTTTCTTTAGGCTACATACATCTTAATTATTTTTTCTTAAAGAATACTAAAATATGAGAAAATTCTTAGAAAAATAATAGAAAATTTATCCAAAATATTTTTTTAAAATACGACCGTATCGTCTCAGTAAAAGATAATCCGCTATTGCTGGGGATAGAAGGTTTAATGTTGTAAAAATCTTTGTACCTTGTCCCATCAAAATCACTCTTTTACGAGATTTTATACCTTTAAGTAAAACTTGGGTTACTTGATTTGTACTTGATATAGAGATCCCCATTTCTCTCCAAACTGGATGATAAGGCTTTTCTGATGGTGTGTCTGCTGCATTGGGGCAAAAATAAGTTATATGCATCTTTTTCTGCTCCTGTATTAATTCTCGGTTCATTGATTCGATAAAAGAAAAAAGTCCGGCGCGGCTCGCCACATCTACACTATAATAGGGGAAG
>NZ_AJRE01000008.1:0-1906 GCF_000296955.1 Streptococcus sp. GMD4S | reverse complement strand
GTTACTGTCAAGTACCAAGCGGTGGTGAAAGAAGTAACCCCAACCAGCACTAACGCAACCAGCACAGGTCCTCAGGGTGTTCCACAAACAGGCACTCCAAGCTTTCAAGGTGGTGACCCACTTGTTCCAATCGATGAAGCAGTTGAACCAACCTTCGCAGATGGAAGCAAGGAAAAAGTGATTTCAGGTCAAGGAACCTACACGATTGCACCAGACGGAACTGTAACTTTCACTCCAGACAAACAGTTTGTTGGAAACCCAACTCCAGTCACAGTGAAACGGGTGGATAAGAACGGTACCCCGGTGACTGCGACCTACAGTCCAGAGTTTACGAAAGTAACGCCAACTGGTACAGGTGATAAGACAGAGGGGTTTCAAGGTCAGGCCCAAGAAGGTAAAGTGACCTTCACGCCAGGCCATGACTCTGTTCCATTCCCAGCTGATTCAATTCCACTATTTGACACTGGGACAGCTGTGAAAGAAGTACCAAATGTTGGTAAGTTTGAAGTGGACGCAGAAGGCAAGGTAACCTTCACCCCAGACAAACAGTTCAAGGGGGAAACACCAGAACTTGAATTGACTCGTGTGGATGCCAATGGAACTCCTGTTACTGTCAAGTACCAAGCAGTAGTGAAAGAAGTAGTTCCAACTTCAACGGATGCCACTTCAAATGGTATCCAAGGTCAACCGCAAAAAGGTACCCCAACCTTCACAGAAGGTAATCCAGCTGTTCCACTGGATGATACGAAACCAATGACTTTCGAAGATGGACAGTCAACGAAAACAGTTCCGGGTGTAGGTGAATACAGCATCAATCCAGATGGCTCTATTACCTTTACACCAGAAAAACAATATGTTGGTACTCCAGCTCCAGTAACGGTTAAACGAGTCGATAAGAATGGCACCCTAGTTACTGCGACATATACCCCAACAGTGACCAAGGTAACACCAACAGGAACCGGCGCAACCAGCACAGGCCCTCAAGGACTTCTGCAAACAGGAACTCCAACGTTTAAAGGTGGTGACCCATTAGTTCCAATCAATGAAACAGTAGAGCCAACCTTCGCAGATGGAAGCAAAGAGAAATCTATTCCAGGCCAAGGAACCTACACGATTGCACCAGACGGAACTGTAACCTTCACTCCAGACAAGCAGTTTGTTGGAAACCCAGATCCAGTTACAGTGAAACGTGTGGATAAGAATGGCACCCCAGTTACTGCGACATACAGCCCAGAGTTTACTAAGGTAACTCCAACTGGAACCGGTGCAACAAGTACAGGTCCTCAAGGACTTCCACAAACTGGTACTCCAATCTTCCAAGGTGGTGATCCACTGGTTCCAATTGATGAAACAGTCGAGCCAACCTTCGAAGATGGAAGCAAAGAGAAGACCATTCCAGGTCAAGGAACCTATACGATTGCTCCAGACGGAACAGTAACCTTCACTCCAGACAAGCAGTTTGTAGGCAAACCAGATCCAGTCACAGTCAAACGCGTAGATAAGAATGGTACCCCAGTTACTGCGACTTATAGTCCAGAGTTTACGAAAGTAACGCCAACTGGTTCAGGTGATAAGACAGAAGGTCTGCAAGGTCAGGTACAAGAAGGTAAAGTGACCTTCACTCCAGGCCATGATTCTGTTCCATTCCCAGCTGATTCAACTCCACTATTTGACAATGGTGCAACTGTGAAAGAAGTGCCAAATGTTGGTAAGTTCGAAGTGGACGCAGATGGTAAGGTGACCTTCACTCCTGATAAACAGTTCAAGGGTGAAACACCAGAACTTGAATTGACTCGTGTGGATGCCAACGGAACTCCTGTTACTGTCAAGTACCAAGCGGTGGTGAAAGAAGTAACCCCAACCAGCACTAACGCAACCAGCACAGGTCCTCAGGGTGTTCCACAAA
>NZ_AJRE01000007.1:0-2008 GCF_000296955.1 Streptococcus sp. GMD4S | reverse complement strand
TGACACTTTTCAAAGGTATACTTGACTACAAACAATAAGATAGAATAGCTTACTTTCCTAAGTTTCCAGCCCTCAGCATGCATTTCTCTAAAGTATAGAGCCTCACTCTCATAATCCGCAATTGTAAAAATTCGGTAAACAATTTTCTTTTCCATCATCCTTCCTCCCGACTATTTCTGTAGAGCCGTTCAATACGTTTCAATTCAATATCTAAAACTTTTCGTCCCAAGTCTGTGATCTGATAGATTTTACGTTTTTCCTCTTCTCGGACAAAGGAAATCAAGCCATCCTTTTCCATCTTTGACAAGGTCCCATACATAGTTCCAGGACTAATCGAAACTTGCGAATCTGTCATTTCCTTGACCTTTTGTGTGATACCATATCCATGGTTCTCCTTCTGTAAACAAAACAAGATATAAAAACCTGTTTCAGTCATGGGAAGGTAAACACGCCTGATCTTATCTGTTAATTCCATTTAATCACACCTCCTATTTAGTTTGATATATCGCACCTCGTTATATAAACTATATCACATCTCGATATAAAATGCAAGAAAAAGAGAGAACGATTTCTCGTTCTCTCTTCTTATACTACGAAATTAAGCAGTTAATCTCTCATTTACTAAGAGTGACTTAGTCTTTCTTGCGAAGGACAAAAACTGCTAGGCTTGCAAAGGCAAGACCGATGATTGAAAGAAGACCAGATACTGCAGAGCCTGTGTTTGGTAACAAGGCCTTAGTTTGACTACTTCCTTCTTCTGGTTGGCTATTATTTCCAGAATTTTTATTTGGTGCCGGGGTAAATTCCCAAGTACCGACGAAGTGGGCATCCGCTCCATTGATGGTTTCTGATGCTTTGTCATAGGACTTAAAGCTCCATGTGCCTTCTGCAGTCTTAACCTCTGTTTGACTTGGTTGCGTTGGTGTTGCTTGACTTCCATCTTTCAAGTTTGTTTGGTCTGCCGGAAGCAAGGTTTTCACTTCTTGCGGAAGTTCTTTTCCTGGCGTTCCGCTGACAAACTCATGAACCGCTTTATGAGTCACTGTTGGAACTGGAGTTGCTGTAAATTCCCATGTACCTACAAACTTAACATCTGCTCCATTGATGGTTTCAGATGTCTTGTCATAAGACTTGAAGCTCCAGGTACCTTCTGCTGTCTTAACTTCTGTTTGACTTGGTTGCGTTGGCGTTGCTTGACTGCCATCTTTCAAGTCTGTTTGGTCTGATGGAAGCAGGGATTTCACTTCTTGTGGAAGTTCTTTACCTGGAGTTCCGCTGACAAACTCGTGAGTTGCCTTATAGGTTGGGGATGGGGTGAATTCCCATGTACCTACAAACTTAACATCTGATCCATTAATTGTTTCCGATGTCTTATCGTAGAACTTGAAGCTCCAGGTACCTTCTGCTGTCTTCACTTCTGTTTTACTTGGTTGCGTTGGAGTTACTTTGTTGCCATCTTTCAAGTCTGTTTGGTCTGCTGGAAGCAAGGTTTTCACTTCTTGTGGAAGTTCTTTTCCTGGCGTTCCGCTGACAAACTCGTGAACTGCTTTATGAGTCACTGTTGATGCTGGGCTCGCTGTAAATTCCCATGTTCCTACAAACTTAACATCTGAACCGTTGACAGTCTCTGAAGTCTTGTCGTATGACTTGAAGCTCCATGTGCCTTCTGCTGTCTTAACTTCCGTTTTACTTGGTTGTGTTGGAGTTACTTGGTTGCCATCTTTCAAGTCTGTTTGGTCTGCTGGAAGCAGAGTTTTTACTTCTTGTGGAAGTTCTTTTCCTGGAGTTCCGCTGACAAACTCGTGAGTTGCCTTATGAGTCACTGTTGGCGCTGGAGTGAATTCCCAAGTACCGATAAAGTGGGCATCTGCTCCATTAATAGTTTCAGATGTCTTGTCATAGGACTTGAAGCTCCATGTGCCTTCTGCTGTCTTCACTTCCGTTTTACTTGGCTGAGTTGGAGTCGCTTGACTACCGTCTTTCAAGTCTGTTTGGTCTGCTGGAAGCA
>NZ_AJRE01000006.1:0-2042 GCF_000296955.1 Streptococcus sp. GMD4S | reverse complement strand
AAGGCTTCATGCCGAATTCAACACCCTGTCATTTATGGCGGGGTGTTTTCGTTTTGTGAAAGAGGGAAATACGATGACTTGGAGAATTGTGCATGTCTGTCAGAGTGAAAAAATGCAATTGAAGTTGGATAACCTTTTAATTAAGAAAATGGGTCAAGACTATGTTATCCCACTGAGTGATATTTCGATAATTGTAGCAGAAGGAGGGGAGACTGTTGTAACTTTAAGGTTATTAAGTGCTTTAAGTAAGTACAATATTGCCTTGATTGTCTGTGATAATGAGCACTTGCCTACTGGAATTTATCATTCTCAAAATGGCCATTTTAGAGCCTATAAAAAATTACAGGAGCAATTATTGTGGACGCAGGAGCAAAAAGATAAATTATGGCAGATAGTGACCTACTTCAAAATAAACAATCAGCAAGATGTTCTTGCAATGTTTGAGAAAAATATTGAATGCATTCAATTATTAGCAGACTATAAAGATCATATTGAATATGGAGATAAAACCAATCGTGAAGGTCATGCTGCTAAAGTTTATTTCAATGAATTATTTGGAAAGAAATTCGTACGTCTTACACAACAGGAAACGGATGTCATCAATGCTGGCCTAAATTATGGTTATGCAATCATGAGAGCGCAGATGGCACGTATTATTGCTGGTTATGGTTTGAATCCTTTGATTGGCATTTTCCATAAGAATGAATATAACCAGTTTAACTTGGTTGATGATCTAATGGAACCTTTTCGGCAGATTATCGATGTCTGGGTCTATCAAAATTTACGAGATGAAGAATATTTGAAGTACGAGTTTCGCTTGGCGCTAACAGATACATTAAATGCAAAGATTCGTTATGGGAAAGAAACGTGTTCTGTAACAGTAGCAATGGATAAATATGTCAAAGGCTTTCTAAAATGTATCTCTGATAAGGATACTAGTAAATTTTACTGTCCGGTGGTGTCGAGTATAGAATGGAGCTAAAGAAATGAGGTATGAAGCATTGAGATTATTGTGTTTTTTTGATTTACCAATGGAAACTAATCAAGAAAAAAGGGTCTATCGTAACTTTCGGAAAGATTTAATTGCCAATGGTTTTGAAATGTTGCAGTTTTCTGTTTATTATCGAACCTGTCCTAATCGAAGTTTTGCAAGTAAATTCTATAAAAAATTAAGTCAGAGTAATTTACCAAGTGGGAATGTCCGTTTGCTAGCTGTGACTGAAAAACAATTTTCTGAAATGGTTTTAATAATTGGTGGAAAAACAAAGCAAGAAGAAGTAGTCAGTGATAATAAGTTGGTAGTTATATGAACATGAACATTAGTTATCCATACAAGGATAAAATTTCATTAAGTTTTGGTCAATTTACTCAAATTGTAGGTCAAGATCAGCAATTAAAATATTATATTTGGCAGATACTATTATGGTATTTTGGAGGAAAAAAATATAGTGAGGAAGATTTAGTTCTATTTGAACAAAATGAGCCTAAAATACTAATAGACGATATAATGGTTTCCCGGTCAGAATTCAGTGTTATTCAAGTGTCCAATATCAATGATTTAATTGAACAAATGGAATATAAAAAAGGAACAGTAGCCTATGATTATATAAAGAAAAAGATTAATTCTATAGAGATAATGGAGCAAATTGAAAATATCAATGACAATCTAGATAGGATTTCACTTCTATTGAATCAGAAGTTGAATCTTCAATTAGATGAAATTATCTATCATACCGAAGCAAAATATTTTAATACGGATCAATTGATTCAAAAGAATTTTTTACCATACTTTGGAAAAAATGATAAAAATATATCCTTTGAATTTGTAGACAATAAGACAAAGTTTTTATTATTTCTTTCCATGTTAGAAGTCATGGCGACGAACAGTTCTGAAAAGTTTTTGCTTGTCTTACGAAATTTGGATGATTTTCTATCCTATAGTGATTTTGTTGAATGTTGCGAGAAAATGGAGTTTCTGACTAATCATAATGATTCATTATATATTGTTTTGTTTCCTTCCAATGAAGGTTATCTTCATGTCA
>NZ_AJRE01000005.1:0-2451 GCF_000296955.1 Streptococcus sp. GMD4S | reverse complement strand
GAGTACAAAAACTTTGTTTCTTCAGAGTGCTTTTTACCAAAAGTTGTACAGTTACTTAAATCTTGAGAGTACAAAAACCCTGATCTGCTCAGCATTATCTATATCGCTTGTTGTACAGTTACTTAAATCTTGAGAGTACAAAAACGTCTTTATGGAAAAGTACAATTTAAAAACCGTTGTACAGTTACTTAAATCTTGAGAGTACAAAAACTTAGGTAGTACCATTTGCCATCATCCTTCAGTTGTACAGTTACTTAAATCTTGAGAGTACAAAAACGTATCCCGCTTGTGAATGAGTTGACACATTGTTGTACAGTTACTTAAATCTTGAGAGTACAAAAACTTATCTCTGGTGTCATACCAGCGCCCTTAAGTTGTACAGTTACTTAAATCTTGAGAGTACAAAAACATGTTATTCTCCTTCCTCCACGATGTTCTCGTTGTACAGTTACTTAAATCTTGAGAGTACAAAAACTACGTTTAACTTCTAAATGATAGGAATATGGTTGTACAGTTACTTAAATCTTGAGAGTACAAAAACACAGTTCATCTTCCAGAAATCTAATGCGTTGTTGTACAGTTACTTAAATCTTGAGAGTACAAAAACCAGAAAACTTATCCCCGTACCATGCTTTAGGTTGTACAGTTACTTAAATCTTGAGAGTACAAAAACGGAAGTTTTAACAATGTGGATGAGCTTATCGTTGTACAGTTACTTAAATCTTGAGAGTACAAAAACGGAGCAGTAAGCTTGACAGCTTTTTCAGTGTTGTACAGTTACTTAAATCTTGAGAGTACAAAAACCTTTCAGGATTTTACTTATTCTGATGATGGGTTGTACAGTTACTTAAATCTTGAGAGTACAAAAACTTAGTGAAATATCGTACAAGCTAGCAAAAGGTTGTACAGTTACTTAAATCTTGAGAGTACAAAAACGTGCGTTTGATATAATAAAGTGACGGGCTAGTTGTACAGTTACTTAAATCTTGAGAGTACAAAAACTTTTGATCCCAAGGCTCGTATGATACTCTGTTGTACAGTTACTTAAATCTTGAGAGTACAAAAACTAGAAAGGAGGTGAGTAAAGATGGGGCTTTGTTGTACAGTTACTTAAATCTTGAGAGTACAAAAACCCAGCGCCAATCCATCAAGTAAACCTGTTAGTTGTACAGTTACTTAAATCTTGAGAGTACAAAAACAATTGTGTTATAATGATTATAGAAATAGAAGTTGTACAGTTACTTAAATCTTGAGAGTACAAAAACCTGTTGAAATATCTCCATCGTCTGAAACAGGTTGTACAGTTACTTAAATCTTGAGAGTACAAAAACTACCCTTGATGTAACCTTTAGCACGAAGTTGTTGTACAGTTACTTAAATCTTGAGAGTACAAAAACGTTCAATCTGACTAAGATTATTTGATAATGGTTGTACAGTTACTTAAATCTTGAGAGTACAAAAACGAGTTTTTGGTTGGGATAATTATGACTGGGGTTGTACAGTTACTTAAATCTTGAGAGTACAAAAACATGATGCGTGGGTCTTCTTCCCAGCGGGCGGTTGTACAGTTACTTAAATCTTGAGAGTACAAAAACTACCCTATTTTACACCATGAAAGGGGTGATGTTGTACAGTTACTTAAATCTTGAGAGTACAAAAACAATGCTTAGAAAGGTTGAAATATCAATGTTGTTGTACAGTTACTTAAATCTTGAGAGTACAAAAACAAGGTGTTTGAAACATCTAATGGGAACGAGGTTGTACAGTTACTTAAATCTTGAGAGTACAAAAACGTTCAGGAGCAAATATCACAGTCAAGAACTGTTGTACAGTTACTTAAATCTTGAGAGTACAAAAACTGCTTTTTTATCGGTTACTCAGTTGTGGAAGTTGTACAGTTACTTAAATCTTGAGAGTACAAAAACCTTGATTGAACACTTCGTCCTCAACAATGGGTTGTACAGTTACTTAAATCTTGAGAGTACAAAAACCTCAAATTCGTCAATTTTGATTTTTGTTCCCTCAAAAACATTATAAAGCCTTAAATCTCACTCGTCAATACTATTCTTCCAAATATTTCAATAACATAGGATTGATTGATCCAATACAGAATTTTTTTTTCATTTCATATTGATACAAATTATTCAAAATTTTTAATGCCACTTGATCTTCTACAGATAGACTCATGTGGAGAATGTCCGAGCTAAATAAATAGGATCCAATTTTTCTTAAAGAAGTTAAAAATTCTTGTTCATCAGGTATTTGATTTATTGGATACTGATTGGTAAAGCGATCATACATGAATTCTAGCGAATAAAAATGATCAACATAATCGGAAACAATATTGATTTCCTCTAAAACTTCTTTCGTGACATGAAGATAACCTTCATTGGAAGGAAACAAAACAATATATAATGAATCATTATGATTAGTCAGAAACTCCATTTTCTC
>NZ_AJRE01000004.1:0-4857 GCF_000296955.1 Streptococcus sp. GMD4S | reverse complement strand
AAGCTCAAAAAGTAGCCAATTCAGTAGAAGATTTCGCAGCTACTTTGGGTGGCCTCTCAGTAGATCGTGCTAAGACTTTCTATGATGAAGGCATCAAGTCGGCTGCTGACTTTAAAAACTGGACTGAAAAAGAACTCCTTGCCTTGAAAGGAATCGGTCCAGCTACCATTAAGAAATTAAAAGAACACGGCATCAGTTTCAAGTAATTTTTCTTGTCCCTTGCATTTCCGTCAAAAACTTGCTACAATAAAGCCATTAGAGGTGTTTTGAATCCCACATTTTACAGAAAGTGGCGGTGCTGAGAAGTCCACAAATGTGTCAAAACTGGTTGCTGATGGATAAAAAATGAAATAATATTGTCTTTTTGTTTTAAAGACGAGAGTTGCGGGCATCTGCCCGAAATTGGGTGGTACCGCGGATTAGTACATTCGTCCCTGTCATGAATATGGCAGGGGCATTTTTTATGGGAAGCGAGGGAGAAAGATGATAATAGCTGAGTTACCAGAACGTTTAGAAACCGAACGGCTAGTCTTACGAGTCCGTACCGTGGCTGATGTTGTGGATATCTTTGACTATGCCAGTAGGCCAGAAGTTTCCTACCCAGCAGGCTTTCCGCCCGTCAAGACCTTGGAAGATGAGATTTATTATCTGGAGCATATTCTGCCCGAGCGCAATGAAAAGGACAATCTCCCAGCTGGTTACGGCATAGTGGTTAAAGGGACCGATACTATCATCGGCTCTGTTGATTTCCCTCGTCGTCACGAGGATGATGTCTTGGAGATTGGCTATATCTTACATCCAGACTATTGGGGTCTAGGTTATGTTCCAGAAGCTGCGAGTACCTTGATTGATTTAGCTTTTAAAGAACCTGGTCTTCACAAGATTGAGCTGACTTGTTTTGGCTACAATGTCCAAAGTCAACGAGTCGCAGAAAAGCTTGGCTTTACCCTTGAAGCTCGTATCCGGGACCGCAAAGATGCCCAAGGAAACCGCTGTGACAGTCTGATATATGGTTTGCTGAGGAGTGAGTGGGAAAAACAATCATTAGATGGGAGGAAGATTAATTGAACTCAATTTATTCATTCCAGCCCAATCGTAGATTTAATTTAAAAGAATTTCTTTCTAAAAGTAAGCTATCCTTGGCTTTTATTTATACTTTTGATGGGATATATTGTGGAATTTTGATATACTTTCTCTACAATAAAAATCTAATTGAATCAATTTTAATAAACTTATATGAATATTTTTCAAAGAATTATAGTATACATGAAAACCAATTTGGTTACTGGCTTAGCGCGATAGTAACATTAGTAATACCATTTATATTATCTGTTATAAAAAGTGTTATATCGATTATAATTTTTAAAAAAATGAATAAAATATATATACCTAAAGGAAAGACGCTTTGGAATGTATATGCTACAATGACATTTACTTCTTTTTTATGTTTTTTTATATATCTTTATTACTTTTTTTCTAGATTTCTCGATTTTTATAATGATTTATTTTTAGATGTTATCATTTTTCTTTTTCTTATAACACTATTTTTATTTTACTGGTGGCAAATTTATAATCTGATTGGATATGGTGCAAAAGATATAAAAGAAGTGATTGCATCATGGCTAACTGTAACAATGAGTATATTATTGTTGACAGTATTTAATCAAGTTGAAAACGAATTAATCAATGCTCTAAGTTGGTTTTTACCAATACTAATTCCAAATCTAATAGGGGAAATAAATTCTCAGTTTGATACAAATAAATATAAGAAAAAACCAAAAAGAACTGATAAAATGGATAGACACCTCTACCGAATTCAAATATACAGTTTTCTTACTTTATTAATGTTGAGTATTATTCCAAAGTTAGTTGAAATTATATGGGGATTGAAGATTAAAGTAGAATTGACCAAAATAATAAATTTGTCAGCTGATTGGACATCTGAATTTCTTGCCTCAACCATAATTGTTTTCTTATGTTTTATATTATCATTAATTATTGGAAGGGGCATGATTTGGTTGTTAAAATATTTCTATTTAGATCCATCAAAAAGATATTATAAATTTGAAAAAAATAAAAGGAGAAAAAATAATGTCTAAAGAACTTTCACCTAAATACAATCCAGCCGAGGTTGAGGCTGGTCGTTACCAGAAATGGCTTGACGAAGATGTTTTCAAGCCTTCAGGCGATCAAAAGGCTAAGCCTTATTCTATCGTGATTCCACCACCAAACGTAACTGGTAAACTCCACCTTGGTCACGCTTGGGACACGACTTTGCAGGATATTATCATCCGTCAAAAACGGATGCAAGGTTTTGACACCCTTTGGCTTCCAGGGATGGACCACGCAGGGATTGCGACTCAGGCTAAGGTTGAGGAACGCTTGCGTGGTGAGGGCATTTCCCGTTACGACCTCGGTCGTGAGAAATTCCTTGACAAAGTCTGGGAATGGAAAGACGAATATGCCACTACCATCAAGGAACAATGGGGCAAGATGGGGCTCTCTGTAGACTACTCTCGCGAGCGTTTCACTCTTGATGAAGGCTTGTCAAAAGCTGTTCGCAAGGTTTTCGTGGACCTTTACAAGAAAGGCTGGATCTACCGCGGTGAGTTTATCATCAACTGGGACCCAGCAGCTCGCACAGCTCTTTCTGATATTGAGGTTATCCACAAGGACGTGGAAGGTGCCTTCTACCACATGAACTACATGCTAGAAGACGGCTCACGCGCCCTTGAAGTGGCGACAACTCGTCCTGAGACCATGTTTGGGGACGTTGCGGTTGCGGTAAATCCAGAAGACCCACGCTACAAGGACTTGATCGGTAAAAATGTTATCCTTCCAATCGCTAATAAATTGATCCCAATCGTTGGGGATGAACACGCAGATCCTGAGTTTGGTACTGGTGTCGTGAAAATCACGCCTGCTCACGATCCAAACGACTTCTTGGTTGGTCAACGTCATAACTTGCCACAAGTTAACGTCATGAACGACGACGGAACCATGAATGACTTGGCCTTCGAATTTGCAGGCATGGACCGTTTTGAAGCTCGTAAGGCAGTCGTTGCTAAGTTGGAAGAAATCGGTGCCCTTGTTAAAATCGAAAAACGTGTCCACAGTGTTGGTCACTCAGAGCGTACAGGTGTTGTGGTTGAACCGCGCTTGTCTACGCAATGGTTCGTTAAGATGGACCAATTGGCGAAAAATGCCATTGCCAACCAAGACACAGAGGACAAGGTAGAATTCTACCCACCTCGTTTCAACGATACCTTCCTCCAATGGATGGAAAATGTCCACGACTGGGTAATCTCTCGTCAGCTCTGGTGGGGTCACCAAATCCCTGCTTGGTACAATGCTGAGGGTGAAATATATGTCGGCGAAGAAGCACCTGAAGGTGACGGATGGACTCAGGACGAAGATGTCTTGGATACGTGGTTCAGTTCTGCCCTTTGGCCATTCTCGACCATGGGCTGGCCTGATGTCGATTTAGAAGACTTTAAACGTTATTATCCAACATCAACTTTGGTGACTGGTTATGATATTATTCCGTTCTGGGTGTCTCGGATGATTTTCCAAGGTTTGGAATTTACTGGCAAGTCGCCATTCAAAAATGCCTTAATTCATGGTCTCATTCGTGATGAGCAAGGACGCAAGATGTCGAAATCTCTCGGTAACGGGATTGATCCAATGGATGTTATTGATAAGTACGGAACAGATAGCCTTCGTTGGTTCCTTTCAAACGGTTCTGCCCCAGGACAAGACGTGCGCTTCTCTTACGAGAAAATGGATGCTTCATGGAACTTCATTAACAAGATCTGGAACATCTCTCGCTACATCCTCATGAACAATGAAGGCTTGACCCTTGAGCAAGCAACTGCCAATGTCGAAAAAGTTACCAACAAGGAAGCTGGAAACGTCACAGACCGCTGGATTCTCCACAACCTCAATGAAACGATCGGCAAGGTCACTGAAAACTTTGACAAGTTTGAATTTGGTGTGGCTGGCCATATCCTCTACAACTTCATCTGGGACGAGTTTGCGGACTGGTATGTTGAGTTGACCAAGGAAGTCCTTTATAGCGATAACGAAGAAGAGAAAGTCATCACACGTTCTGTTCTCCTTTATACTTTGGACAAGATCCTTCGACTCCTTCACCCAATCATGCCATTTGTGACAGAGGAAATCTTTGGACAAATCTCTGAAGGCTCTATCGTTACAGCGGAATACCCAACTGTTAATCCAGCCTTTGAAGACCTTGCTGCCCACACTGGTGTAGAAAGTCTCAAAGACTTGATCCGTGCCGTTCGGAATGCGCGTGCGGAAGTAAACGTAGCACCAAGCAAGCCAATCACCATCCTTGTGAAGACTAGCGATAGTGATTTGGAAGCCTTCTTTAACAGCAATGTCAACTACATCAAACGCTTCACAAATCCAGAACACTTGGAAATCGCATCAAACATCCCTGCACCTGAACTCGCCATGTCAAGTGTCATCACAGGAGCAGAAATCTACCTGCCACTGGCAGACCTCCTCAATGTCGAAGAAGAACTCGCTCGTCTCGACAAGGAACTCGCTAAATGGCAAAAAGAACTGGATATGGTCGGTAAGAAACTCTCTAACGAACGCTTCGTAGCCAACGCCAAACCAGAAGTCGTCCAAAAAGAACGCGACAAACAAGCCGACTACCAAGCGAAATACGATGCGACAGTCGCACGTATTGATGAGATGAAGAAGTTGGTGAAATAAACACAGAAACACGGTGATGAACCGTGTTTTTTGGTATAATGAAAATATTAAAACAATAGAAAAGAGAAGGTCTATGCCAGAAGGCGTCACTTTATTTCAAGATACCTTGATCAA
>NZ_AJRE01000003.1:0-5129 GCF_000296955.1 Streptococcus sp. GMD4S | reverse complement strand
AGTTATTATACCGATGGATTTCAATTTTTACTATGGTCCAGGCATTCAGGAAAAGAAAAATAAAAAAGGAGAAGTTATTGGAGTAAATGAGTCATTGACTAACAAAATGCTCTCTAATCAGTTCCCTAATTTTTTCTGATAGAATAGCCCAATGTGACCTGCAAAATAGGATCATAAACAGCTTTCATCTTAATTTATAACTTCTCTATTCTATCAAAAATAATCTCTTGCTTTTCGACACTTTCTCGGAGTGGTGACATGCCTAAAATCACTGTAAAAAATCCCAATAATAGAATACTATTAATAACAAGTAAGGCTCCCTCTGTTCCATTAACAGTATATAGATAAAATACAAAACATCCAAGAGTCGGAACAAGGATAAAAGGAAGAAGTTTGTAATGTTTTAATTGACGTTTATTTCCAACTGGTTTAAAGGTTATTTTATAATTTGTAACGTTATTCTCAAGTCTTTTTTGGACGCTATGACGAGCTCTTATGGCAATGAACCAGAAAGCAAGATAAGCTAGGGAAATGAATAGGCCATATAAGCCTATCTTTAAAGGAAGGTTATGACTAATCCCATTGTTTCTAAAAAAATTTGTCACAAGCCGATAGCCAGATCCCCCTATTGCTGTACCAATTGCAATCCCAATTGATTTACTCATAGTTGGAGCTACACTCTCAAAACGCATATCTCTTTTATCTAACTTTTGCATTTTTGCAGTAATTTCATCGGGAAGAGAACCCCAGAAATAGGATTTTGGTCTAACAGTCGTCAAATCTAGAATATACTTTTCTCCCTCTACTTCTACTATTTTGAAAAATACTTTATTCGTTTCTTTAAATTTTACCTTCATAGTCACCTTTAAATCCTTCTCAGAGTTAAAAAACTCTTTTCAATAACATTCCTAAATCGTTAGCCCCGTTTTTTAATAATAGTTAAACCAATTTTGACAGACATCTCTTTCGATGTTAACTGTATTGTGATCCCATAATTTGTTTTATCTGAGTAATTTACCCTGATTTGGCATGTAGTTTCCTCTGGTAGATCATATTTGATTTTCAGTTTCTGAAAGAGTTCAGACTGAGTTTCTGGCTGGTAGATAATTTCACTAAGCTCTGTTGTTCCAGTTCTTAACGTTCTTTTTACATTCAAGGAGTCAAAAACATCTCTTTTGACAACTAAGTTAAGAATTTCTTCATCAAATAAAGGATCTATCGCTGAATCGTAATGCAACTTGCCATTAGAATAACTAACGGGAACCGTTTTTTTATTTTCTCCGATTTGTATTCTATAGTCGCCCTTACCATCTGCCTTGGTAATGTCTAGGTCGATTTCACATCTTTTGACTTCGTCACCATTTTTTATATAGACGCTGCTTTTATAAGCTTCCAGCCCATTAAAATCCTTCTGCTCTTGTTCCAAAAATTTAAACATAGGATCAAACGTTTTTTCAAACTCGTACTGTTCCCTTGTTCTGTTTTTGGGAATGGTTTCACCACCCAAACTACAAGCATTCAATGAAGATGCTGTCATAAGAATAACAAGAACCCCAGTTACCCATAAACACCATTTAAACTTTTTCATATTTTACTTAATCCTTTTTTCGAGTCATAACAGTAAGATTTTTTCAAAAATTTATAAATGTTTAGTTAAACTTACACTAGTTCTACGTCGACTCCAGCTTTAGCAAAAGTTTCCTTAACTTGTTCAAAATTACTTGACATGATTGTCGCTTGTTTTAAATTTGGGAACTGCTTTAATTCAACCAAACTAACCTCATTCAAATCAAAAGTACTATCCTCACCATCCCACTGAGGAATCAGATTCATAAAAATTTCATTACCGCCATCCATATCAATCTCTTTTACAAGACTTGCATACTTCTGTGAAATCTGAAGATTTTTAAAGTATTCTAAGGCAGGCTCTACAAGTTCTGTACTTTCTGTATCAATATCCAACTCGCTAAATTCCTCTGAAAAATCAAAAATATCAAAAGCTGGCTTTAAAATATCTAAATCATACATCAATACTTGGATAATAGCTAGTTTAAAATTCAGATTATCAAAATGAAGATATTTTTCTTGAACAACTTTTGGATTTGATTTTTGACGTTCATGCTTGATTTCTGGATAGTAAGAAATGGTGAGTGGATATCTCATTACATCTGGTCTTCCATTAAAATTGGTTCCATGAGGGGTCCATAAAATAAAATTGAAATCCCCAGTTCTGTGTCTATCATAAAGAAAATAGGGAGGCTTCCCATCAGTGGATACTACGGCTTGACAAGGCATCTTGGGTAATTCTTCTTCTCCAAACATAGGTTTTACAACATCACCATAGTAGAAACTGATTGTAGAAAGTAGATGCTCATCATCAATATAGACCCTGCATTTCTTTAAATGATTCCGGATAGAAGACGAATGTTCAAATACAATACCAGCATTGTCGTAAACGTACTTTATGTATTTACTTTCTTTTTTGACAACCTGATCAGGCTTTCCTAACACGGCCTCAATATCTTTCAAAGATAAAGGAAAAGACAAGCTGGTTCCGTTCATTACCATTGAATTGTCATGAAAATTGATTTCGAGGTTTTTAGGATCTTTCTTTTTAAAAAAATTAAACATTCGATTCTCCTATTTATAATTTGTTTATCTAAATGCATCAAATCTATTTTTCTAACGTTAGAAAATTTACTGTATAAAATAAGGTTTTGCCGTATTTTTCGTCCGTAGGATTAAAAAAGCAGGAAGCCTTCTGAAAATTAATTACTCTTCACTAATAGACTTACCGCCTCAACATGATGCGTTTGTGAAACTCAAAAGGTTCGGGGAGTTCAAAGCTCCAGTGGAGCTTTGAAGCCTTCTTGCGTTAAAATGAAAAGGTGAGAGGATTAGCTACGTTTCACTAACAAACTCAGACACTCAGCGGTTCGAACTTACCGTATCATCTGTAAAAAAGCAGTCTTTCCGAAATAATGGAAAGTCTTTCGTTTTGATATTGTTCCATTCATAAACTGAACCTACAATATCTCCAACTATTGCTCCTAGCATGGTATTCCTCCTTACAAACTATTAGTTTAGACTGACATTTCTACTTGACATACTCGTCTATTTTATCAGCATATTTAGTTAAAAGATTCTTTGAATAAATTTTTGCATTACTTGAATTTCTAACTTCTTTCCAAAGAATAGAAGCTACTTTTAGTTTATTAGAGTAGTTGGCACTATTTTCGTCTGCACAGAAATCCTTTAGAAATTGATTCCATTGACAAACCGAATGATCATACTTGGCATAATCTGAATCTCCATAATAGACTTTTAGCATATCTTGGATTGTGAAATTCAAATCATTTTCTTTTTTTACTTTTCTCCAAGCTGTAGCCATATCAGCAGTAAATTTAAAGGGCGAAACACCTGTTAAAGTTGAGAAATATTCTCTAAAGTGTGCATTAAAGGAGAATCCACATTCAAGTAAGGGCGAATCTAAGGTAACGACTTCTACTCGTTTCTTATTTTTTTTTACTGATGACTTTTTAATCAAATTCCCCTTGAAGTACTGCTCAATAATATCATTGAGTTCCTGTTTTGTACCTCTATATTCAAGTCCTAATGACCTGCATATCTGTGAAAGTTCATCACGATACCAGTAATATTTATTAAATTCATCAAAGGATGAGATTTTTTCAAACATAGGTCTGCTTTCTATCAATATTTCACCTCCTTAAAAACAGTTTAGGTTTTCATCTCAAAATAATGGAGTTTTAGTTTCTTTATTTTGAGGATTAACTACGTTTCACTAACAAACTCACACACTCAGCGGTTCGAACTTACCGTATCATCCGTGAAAAAACAATCCTCACAAAATAAAGGAAAATCCTTCGTTTTGATATTGTTCCATTCGTAAACAGAACCTACAATGTCTCCAATAATTGCTCCTAGCATCCGTTTCCTCCTTATGGCATATCAGATTCGTTACACATTTCTAATGAGTCACTCTTTAAAAATGGCACCACCAAATCAATCCACTCATAAGGCAGGTAAGCTGATAAATAGCCGTGATTATAGCCCTTTGCTTCATACAAAATTGTATTTGAATGTAGCTGATGAAATAATTTCGCTGATTCTTTCACACAGTTCAATTCTTTTTCACCATAAATATACAGAACCTGAGCCTTGCTAGCAGAAATCATATCTTTCAGCTTGTAACATCCCATATAGTTTTTGTAAATGGTCACCAATGTTTTGATAGGCGTCCTTGGCAAATCCTCCAAATAATAAGTTTTTATTTCCTCTGGATAAGCCAGTTTAGGATAGAATTTGTTCATCATGCTTAACTGAAGTTTGCAAGAGAATTTATTGAACATCAGTTTACCAAATAGAGACACTAGAAAGATGCTGATTTTAGCTAACCTTAGTTGAGGAATGCAGAGGCTTCCATCTATGATGGCCTTCTCAGCAATTTCACTGTCTAAAGACAAAAGCTCCATAGCAATTTGACCACCAAGCGAAACACCACCGATTGCAAACAATTTCCCACCACAGTTTGCTTTGATATAGTCCAGAATCTCCAAAGCAGAATCTTCAGTAGAAACATAATCAACTTGATATTCCTCGCCGTGGCCATTCAAAGTGGGTAGAATAACACGGTATTCTTCTGACAAGATTCGTGCTTGACGAAGATAATTCCACCAAGAACTTCCACCACCATGTATCAGTAAAATAGGAGGCAAATTCTTATCACCAAATTCATGGAATTTCATGTTTAAACTCCTTACTGTAGAACTTTCACTAGCTACACCCATGTTTAATCAGCTCGTACAAGCAGTGATGTCTCATCAAATAGAAAAGTCTCTAACATTGATTATCTAGAATGATCACACGTTACTTTCAATAATGGATATCCTGATCTAAATTTTAAAATGTTGTTTCCTTACTAATTCTATTACTCGCCAATATAGTATAAATCAAATAACCAATAAAAATGATAATAAAAATAAGATTAATTTTTAACACAAAATAGAGATTTAACAAATTTGCGAATGCATGAAATAATACACAGTATCCCACAGATTTCGTTTGACGGTAAAGAAGCCCTAAAACAAAACTTAAAAATAATGTATATA
>NZ_AJRE01000002.1:0-1022 GCF_000296955.1 Streptococcus sp. GMD4S | reverse complement strand
CTATGTATTTGATCCATAAAGGAAGTAAATATTCTGTTTATCTTAAACTGAACAATGTGATTCAATTCGTTTACTTTGCTATGATGCAAAGTCGAGGAGCCTTACTTTCTTTACTTCTCATGATTGGACTCTATAGTTTCTTTGCTACTAGAGGAAGTATCGTTAAACGATTCCTCACTTTTATAGTTGCTGGTTTGCTGATTACTGCAACTAATATTGGATTAAGCTATGTAACTTCAATCTATATCTCATCTGAAACTGCGACTGTCTTAGATTTAAACAAAGGACAATCCTATGCTGAAACAGATTCGTCTGTTACTAAGAAAAACGGTGAGCTCCATCTGATTGAAACAACACCAAGTGGTAGAACCTATATCTGGAAAAATGCCATCAAGATGGGAAGTGCCAAACCAATTTTTGGTTATGGTGTACGAAATGTTCCAGATTACTACACAGAATATTTCAGTAAATTTGAGATTCAAAACTCCCTTATTGGTGGGAATTTCCATAACATTTTTGTGACCATATTTGTCAGTTCGGGAGTTCTAGGTTTGGTATCCTTCCTTCTTGTACTGGCTTATGTCATCAAGCGCTTTTTAACGTATTTGATTGTTTCCAAGAAACATACTGATAAATTGATCATGATTCTTTTCTTTGGTATCTTGTTTGGTCAATTATTTGAAAGTCAGATTATGTATTCAACCAACTTTATTAATATCATCTTCTGGCTAGCGATTGGCTATGGACTCGTAGTCTGCAAACGAGATGAAGGAGTTCGGTACCAAGAAGTAACAGATGTTAAAGAAATTCAAGAGATGGAACTTGGAATCATGGAGTATATTCATGAAGTTTGTCAGAAAATTGGGGTCAAGTATTTCTTAGCATATGGAAGTCTAATTGGTGCTGTTCGCCATCAAGGATTTATCCCTTGGGATGATGACATGGATATCTGCATGTTACGAGAGGATTATGAAAAATTGCAAGACTACCTTATCGCTAACCGTGATGAACGTTACGAAGTT
>NZ_AJRE01000001.1:0-2774 GCF_000296955.1 Streptococcus sp. GMD4S | reverse complement strand
CAGCGGTGGTTTGTTTGCCGGATCAAGAGCTACCAACTCTTTTTCCGAAGGTAACTGGCTTCAGCAGAGCGCAGATACCAAATACTGTTCTTCTAGTGTAGCCGTAGTTAGGCCACCACTTCAAGAACTCTGTAGCACCGCCTACATACCTCGCTCTGCTAATCCTGTTACCAGTGGCTGCTGCCAGTGGCGATAAGTCGTGTCTTACCGGGTTGGACTCAAGACGATAGTTACCGGATAAGGCGCAGCGGTCGGGCTGAACGGGGGGTTCGTGCACACAGCCCAGCTTGGAGCGAACGACCTACACCGAACTGAGATACCTACAGCGTGAGCTATGAGAAAGCGCCACGCTTCCCGAAGGGAGAAAGGCGGACAGGTATCCGGTAAGCGGCAGGGTCGGAACAGGAGAGCGCACGAGGGAGCTTCCAGGGGGAAACGCCTGGTATCTTTATAGTCCTGTCGGGTTTCGCCACCTCTGACTTGAGCGTCGATTTTTGTGATGCTCGTCAGGGGGGCGGAGCCTATGGAAAAACGCCAGCAACGCGGCCTTTTTACGGTTCCTGGCCTTTTGCTGGCCTTTTGCTCACATGTTCTTTCCTGCGTTATCCCCTGATTCTGTGGATAACCGTATTACCGCCTTTGAGTGAGCTGATACCGCTCGCCGCAGCCGAACGACCGAGCGCAGCGAGTCAGTGAGCGAGGAAGCGGAAGAGCGCCCAATACGCAAACCGCCTCTCCCCGCGCGTTGGCCGATTCATTAATGCAGCTGGCACGACAGGTTTCCCGACTGGAAAGCGGGCAGTGAGCGCAACGCAATTAATGTGAGTTAGCTCACTCATTAGGCACCCCAGGCTTTACACTTTATGCTTCCGGCTCGTATGTTGTGTGGAATTGTGAGCGGATAACAATTTCACACAGGAAACAGCTATGACCATGATTACGCCAAGCTTGCATGCCTGCAGGTCGACTCTAGAGGATCCCCGGGTACCGAGCTCGAATTCACTGGCCGTCGTTTTACAACGTCGTGACTGGGAAAACCCTGGCGTTACCCAACTTAATCGCCTTGCAGCACATCCCCCTTTCGCCAGCTGGCGTAATAGCGAAGAGGCCCGCACCGATCGCCCTTCCCAACAGTTGCGCAGCCTGAATGGCGAATGGCGCCTGATGCGGTATTTTCTCCTTACGCATCTGTGCGGTATTTCACACCGCATATGGTGCACTCTCAGTACAATCTGCTCTGATGCCGCATAGTTAAGCCAGCCCCGACACCCGCCAACACCCGCTGACGCGCCCTGACGGGCTTGTCTGCTCCCGGCATCCGCTTACAGACAAGCTGTGACCGTCTCCGGGAGCTGCATGTGTCAGAGGTTTTCACCGTCATCACCGAAACGCGCGAGACGAAAGGGCCTCGTGATACGCCTATTTTTATAGGTTAATGTCATGATAATAATGGTTTCTTAGACGTCAGGTGGCACTTTTCGGGGAAATGTGCGCGGAACCCCTATTTGTTTATTTTTCTAAATACATTCAAATATGTATCCGCTCATGAGACAATAACCCTGATAAATGCTTCAATAATATTGAAAAAGGAAGAGTATGAGTATTCAACATTTCCGTGTCGCCCTTATTCCCTTTTTTGCGGCATTTTGCCTTCCTGTTTTTGCTCACCCAGAAACGCTGGTGAAAGTAAAAGATGCTGAAGATCAGTTGGGTGCACGAGTGGGTTACATCGAACTGGATCTCAACAGCGGTAAGATCCTTGAGAGTTTTCGCCCCGAAGAACGTTTTCCAATGATGAGCACTTTTAAAGTTCTGCTATGTGGCGCGGTATTATCCCGTATTGACGCCGGGCAAGAGCAACTCGGTCGCCGCATACACTATTCTCAGAATGACTTGGTTGAGTACTCACCAGTCACAGAAAAGCATCTTACGGATGGCATGACAGTAAGAGAATTATGCAGTGCTGCCATAACCATGAGTGATAACACTGCGGCCAACTTACTTCTGACAACGATCGGAGGACCGAAGGAGCTAACCGCTTTTTTGCACAACATGGGGGATCATGTAACTCGCCTTGATCGTTGGGAACCGGAGCTGAATGAAGCCATACCAAACGACGAGCGTGACACCACGATGCCTGTAGCAATGGCAACAACGTTGCGCAAACTATTAACTGGCGAACTACTTACTCTAGCTTCCCGGCAACAATTAATAGACTGGATGGAGGCGGATAAAGTTGCAGGACCACTTCTGCGCTCGGCCCTTCCGGCTGGCTGGTTTATTGCTGATAAATCTGGAGCCGGTGAGCGTGGGTCTCGCGGTATCATTGCAGCACTGGGGCCAGATGGTAAGCCCTCCCGTATCGTAGTTATCTACACGACGGGGAGTCAGGCAACTATGGATGAACGAAATAGACAGATCGCTGAGATAGGTGCCTCACTGATTAAGCATTGGTAACTGTCAGACCAAGTTTACTCATATATACTTTAGATTGATTTAAAACTTCATTTTTAATTTAAAAGGATCTAGGTGAAGATCCTTTTTGATAATCTCATGACCAAAATCCCTTAACGTGAGTTTTCGTTCCACTGAGCGTCAGACCCCGTAGAAAAGATCAAAGGATCTTCTTGAGATCCTTTTTTTCTGCGCGTAATCTGCTGCTTGCAAACAAAAAAACCACCGCTACCAGCGGTGGTTTGTTTGCCGGATCAAGAGCTACC
Organism: Streptococcus sp. GMD4S; assembly: GCF_000296955.1. Taxonomy (NCBI): domain Bacteria; kingdom Bacillati; phylum Bacillota; class Bacilli; order Lactobacillales; family Streptococcaceae; genus Streptococcus; species Streptococcus sp. GMD4S. The sequence continues at coordinate 54 of NZ_AJRE01000001.1, read as the reverse complement.
AACTCTTTTTCCGAAGGTAACTGGCTTCAGCAGAGCGCAGATACCAAATACTGT